>QQUM01000327.1 GCA_008501545.1 Calditrichota bacterium | reverse complement strand
AGATAGATATAACCATGCAGCGGACCGCGGGTCCATTCACCTTTTTCGTTAAAAGCGTTATCCCAGCCGTAATCTGTCCAGTCTCCAACACCAACAATTAAATCCAGATCGCCATCATTCTCATAATCACAATACCGCCATTGATTGGCCCGTATTTTCGTTGGATGAATATTATCTTTTTCGAAAATCTTGACTTTCTTTGCAAATCCGGCATCACGATAGTCGATGAGTTCAAAGCCCGGGATCAAAATTCGGACTTTATCACCAACATAAGATGGCTGCATGTTGCGGCTTGTCGGGCCCAGAATGACCGGCGGTTCAAACCTGGGAAATTTTATATTGCCCTCTTTATTCTCAAAAAAATAAACGCCGCTATAGGGTTTGGAGGGACACGAAACCAAAAGATCGTTGTCACCGTCACCATCGTAATCCACAGGAAGCGGCCACGCCCATAGACCAACACCGAGATCGACCACCAGGCCAGGATTGTTGTATTTCATACGGGTAATTTCCCCGGCCTGAGAAACTGCTATGAGAAGAAGCGTTAAAAGAACAACTTTAATTTTCATGTTTCCACCAATTTTAGTCGTAAGAGAGAATTCACATAACCATTTTGTTTACTCTTCCTTATGCCGCAGTTCTTTCTTGCCCGTCTCAAAATCCTTGATAATCACAGCCCGGTCGTATTCTTCGCCCAAAGCAGTATAAGCTATATAGGTCAGAGCATTATCCTTAATGGTGATTACCTGAAAGAACTGGGTTTGTTCTGCGGTCTTGTCCGGCTTGTAACCATCTACCGAATAACTATCCAATTGTTCAGGAACAAGTTCGTACATTTTTGGCCCACTGACAGAAGTGACGTAGACAGTGCCAAGCTCACCGGCATCTTTGCTGTCTGTGGTTAGAACGGGGACGTGCCCTCGCACATATGTGTGGTCATGTCCATTAAGCACAAGATCAACACTATATTTATCGAGCAGTGGTTTCCAGTGGTCGCGAGCAAACTGGAAGTTGCGTCCTTTGGCCGGTGCGAATATAGAATGGTGACAAGTGATGATCTTCCATTTGGCTTTGCAGTCCTTCAGTTGCTTTTCGATATAGTTGGTTTGTGCTTCGAGATGATCATTGGAGTTTAGGGCTATGACTCGCACATCCTGATAATCCACTGCATACACTGACTCGTGAAGCTCTGATACCAGGTCATTTTCAACGGGCAGCGTAAATTGTGGCCGCCATTGGATAGAGAGCTTCCGTGGTTCCCCTTCTGCAAGCGCACTGAATTCATGATTTCCAACAACGGGTATTGCCGTCCATTGGCTATGAATAAAGCCTCCTGATTTAAACCATTCTGCCCATTCAGTATCACGATGTGCCCGATTTACCAGATCACCGGCATGGATGGCAAAGGACGCATTAGGCGCTGTTTGATAGGCCATACGAATCACGCGTGTCCAGTGTTCAAGAATCTTGTTCTGCGCATCGCCGAAATAGACGAATTGACTCGGAGCATAGCCCTTCTTTGCAGTCCGAAACTGGATCCATTCAGACCAATGCTCGCGGCCATCTCCCACTCGATATGCATACAGCGTATCAGGCTCAAGATTTTCAAATATCAGTGAATGGTAATGGACGATAAGCGAATTGTTCCCTTTATATAAGCCTAAATCAAAAGGCTCTGTAACCGCGTTTTTCGTCATTGCGAAATCTGTAAACTTCGAGTTTACTGTCGCTACAGCGATTTGCGCGACGGCCTGGGTAATGCTGCTATCCGTGCGCCAGGTTACGGCCCGGCTTGTCGCCGGATCACCATAAAACGTGAGGATGATCCGATCCGGATCCTTACTGGGAATCTCCCAGTGATGCAGACCTTTATGCTCATTATGAGAATGAACAGAAACAACTGAAAGACTTACCAAGATAACAACACTGCAAGCTAAGTGACTGAATTTCATCGCATTTTCCTTGACATAATTTTAAGTACAATTTCACGGCATTCGCACGACTTGGTCCTCACCAACCTGGAGATGAATGCTATAGTGAATAAACATTTTCCGGAGAAGTAGAACTATTGATTTTTTGATTAAACATATGAAAAATAGAATTTTATTTATTATCCTCAATAAAATTTTCCACTGTTATCCCGGTGGGATATCAAAAGCTGCCACATCAATTTATTCTTTTCGATAAAAGGACTTTTAATCCCTTTTCCATCGCCCGGTGGAAGGGTGGTAAGATTATTTCGGGGCAAAAAAACCCCCGTACTGGAGGTGGCTAATCTCCTATTCGCACGGGGGCGCTATGGTTGGTTGGTGTGGAAAAAAACTCTTTATTATCAACGGTGCAGGTATATGAAAGGGAATTCACCGCTTGTTACCAATATTTATTTTGAGCTGTAAAATTTGTTTCGCTCAACTTGCGCCGAATATAGTAAAACCAAACCATCTCATGCAACACTTTTTATAATTTTATTTGGATTTTTTCCATTATTACCGAACTTATTTAATTTTAACAAACGATCGATATAATTAATTTAATCATAAAAATAATACAGCGAGAATGGCGGGACAGCCAATTTTTGCAAAAATTTAATTAACAAACTATATAAACTTTTATAATATACACCGTATAGTTTAAGCAATAAATGTTGTTTTCTTCACGCAATACCACACAAACGAGTCATTCTTAAAACATCAAAAAATGGAATTATTTTTTTTAAACCTTTTTCATTTGTCACATCGTCTTAGGATTGATTTTTAGATTTTTACAGGAATTCAATAGAATGAAGGAGTATAAAACAATGAAAGTGATGAAATCAATGAGAGTTCTCAGTATACTCGCCATTGGGATTACTGTTGGGATCCTGGCAGCGACCCAGCTTGAGTGGCTGCCACAGACCAAAGCGAACCTACCGCAAACAACCACGGCAACAACTGCCACAACGACACTTGCACAACCGGTTGCACCGTATAATCCCAACGTCATCCGGGATTTAAACAACGCATTTATATCGATCGCAGCCAAAGCAAAACCGAGCGTCGTTACAATTATGACGAACAAACTGGTCAAGACAACGAGTCGCAATCCGCATCGCGGGACGCCTTTTGAAGACTTTTTCGACTTTTTTAATCTTCCGAACAGGCCACACGAACGCCGGATGGCCGGCCAGGGTTCAGGCGTCATTGTCAGCAATGATGGCTACATCATGACGAACAATCACGTTATCGATGAAGCAGATGAAATCAAAGTCATGCTTCACGATGGCAAGAAACTCGACGCAGAAATGGTCGGTCATGATCCCCGCAGTGATATTGCTGTTATTAAAGTTGACGCGAATAATCTCAGCACAATCGACTTTGGCGACTCGGATGCACTGCAGGTCGGTGAATGGGTCATGGCAATCGGCAGCCCGTTGCGTGAAGGCCTGGCGAACACCGTTTCTGCCGGTATTGTCAGCGCCAAAGGCCGGGCGCTTCGTCTGGCAGCAGTTGAAAATTTTATTCAAACTGACGCAGCGATCGATCCGGGAAATTCAGGTGGTTCGATGATCAACCTTTACGGCCAGCTTGTCGGCATCAACACAGCGATCGTCAGCCAAAGCGGTGGCTTTCAGGGAATCGGATTCGCAGTGACGATTAATCTGGCAAAATGGGTCATGGACAGCCTGATCAAAACCGGCAACGTAACTTATGGCTAC
>QQUM01000136.1 GCA_008501545.1 Calditrichota bacterium | reverse complement strand
AACCCACCGTTGCACCTTCGATGATGCCGTTTTTGCCAAGGACGACTTCTTTTACTTCGGGTGAGTTCGGCAACATGGTGATCATGACTTTCACTTTGCTCGCCACTTCCGCAGGCGTTTTGGCTGCTTCAGCGCCAAAGCTGACCAGCTCCTCCACCGCGGCCTGACTTCTGTTGGCGACAACCAATTCATGGCCAGCTTTCAACAAATTTTTTGCCATAGGTTTGCCCATGATCCCGAGTCCGATGAACCCTATTTTCATGATTTTTTCTCTTTATTTTTATTGGAGTGAATTTCTAAACAACATTATAATGTAAGTTTTTTCTGTTTTTTCAATGCACCCCGGGCTGTCATCCTGATGAGAATCTTTCTAGAACTTACAAAAAATTCCAACCCATCGAATTCATAAGGCGCAGTGAATGTGCCTGGCACTTCTAAAAGTTAGAATAACACTTAAAGTTTCTATGTTTAGTCAATCTTTTAGAAGTGCCAGGCACATTTTCACCAGTTTAGAATAAACCAGGCTAAAATCCAGGCATTATACACAAAAGATTCTTTCGGTATGACAAAATGAAACACGGACGGGTGCGATGCACTTCACTTCGATGGAACAGAAATGTCCGGTTATGTGACGTTTGCCAACCTGAATTCCTTACTTCGAACTTAAATCAACTTAGAAAGCACTAAAAATTGGTAGGGATCGACGATTAGCTCCTGTGTGGCAGTAATTGTATTTCCCGCGAAGAGATCAACCATGTTTTTTCGCATCCCCATCATACGCAAGCGACGCGCTTCAAGTGATTGCTCTTTTTCGCTGAAATTGGCCAACACCAGCACGCTGTGCTGCTGATGGGTGCGGAAAAATCCAAAAACATGTTTATTCCCCGTCTCCACAATATCCGTTTCAGCCCGGCTGAAAGCCGGATTTTGTTGCCTTAATTGAATCAGGCGCAGCAGGTCCTGATAGATTTTCCCCGGTGGTTGGCTGGAATCACGGCGCTGTTCGGCGCGTTTCCAGTCAAACATTGGTCTATGCAGCCAGCGTGTGTCACCGGTCTTGTCGGGATCACTGTCATAACTGTAATCATTAAGCATGCCGATCTCATCGCCCAGATAGATGAGCGGTATACCCCCCATAGTGATGATTACACCGTGCATCAATATTATTTTTGCAATGGACAACTCTGTTTCTTTCTCATCTTTTTCTTCCAAGGCTGTTTCCAATCCGCATAATGATGCACACATGCCGGAAACACGCGCATCCCCGGTGATTTTATTTTCCTGAAATGGCAAGCCACGGGCAAAGCTTCCTTCAAATTTACCTGTATAAAACTTCGTCAAAAATTCACGATGTTTGTTCGCATCAAAACCAGCTTTCTCGATGTCCGCATTGGAGAATGCCCATCCGATGTCATCGTGGCAGCGGATGTAATTCACCCAGGCGCAGTTGTCCGGAATGGCAAATCCATTTTTCATCGCATGATTTAACGCCCGCACATCACGGGTTGCCAGCGCATCCCATAACAAAGCCATCAATTGCGGATTGTAGGATAAGGGACATTCATGGACATCGATGTATTTTCTGACTTCATCCGGGTGCACAATCGCCTCAGATTTGAAAGCCACAGCGGGCGCAGCAATACAGGCAACAGCATTAAAGGCCTGAATCAGCCAATGTGCCTGGGGCAGGTTCAGACAGTCGGTTCCCATTTCTTTCCAGAGAAATGCAACGGCATCCAATCGCATAATCTCTACACCCTGATTGGCGAGGAACAGCATCTCCTCCACCATAGCGTTAAACAGTTCCGGATTTTCATAATTCAAATCCCACTGATAGGTGTTGAATGTTGTCCAGACCCATTTTTTCATACCGGTATGGTAGGTGAAAGCACCGGGATGATCGTCGGGGAAAACTTCAGTCATGCTTGCCTCATAAGCATCCGGGATTTCTCGATCAGGATAAATGCGGTAATATTCCTGGTAATTTTCATCGCCTGCAATGGCCTTTTGTGCCCATTCATGCTCATCGGATGTATGATTAAAGACGAAATCAAGGACCAGCGAAATACCATGATGCCGCAATCCGGTTGCCAGATCAGCCAGATCTTCCATTGTACCTATGGATGGATTCACCTCGCGAAAACTGCTGACCGCGTAGCCACCATCATTATCGCCTTTGGGCGTTTTATAGAGTGGCATCAGGTGCAGATAGGTAATACCGAGTTCAGAAAGATATGGAATCCGCTGGCGTAATTTTTTCAAATCACCTGCAAACAAATCCACGTAGCACATAGCGCCGACCATTCGGCTGGACTGATACCATTTGGGATCGATCTCGCGCATGGCATCCAATGCTTTTAATTCACCGGGGCGCTTCAGCCACATTTCTGTTGTTGAACTTAAAATGCCTTCAAGGAAATAGAAAAAATCATAATCATCACCGTATAACCCGAATAAGCGTTCAAAGAGAGCAGGAAAGTGTTTTTTCAGACGAGCAATATAGACATCCCATTCGCCTGACTCTGTTTGTTCTTTAAATCGTGATTCAATTCTGGGTAGCAAGCGGCGTAAGGATGCATTCGTTTCTTTTTCGAGGGAAATTTGTTTAGCAGATTTTTTAACCATAATATCCGGAGGTATTGTTCAATGAAAGCTGTTGAATTTGATGAATCAAACGTATGATAACAAACGAAAGAATCAAGGGCAATTTACCGCAAAAGTTTTTCACGGTTTCCCATACCACGCAGGGCAGCAAAAATGAAAAGACTGCCAAGCACGATCAAACCGATACGGTTTTGCCAGGTCCAGTCATACCACACTGAAGAATCGACGTTGTATGGCACATTGAAGGGATTAAAGAAGAGGGCATAACGTGTACTGCGCAGTGGCTCGTTGAAGACAAACATAAAAAAGAGCAGTATCCCCGAGACCATGCCTGCTGCCAATCCGCTGCGAAGTTTCACTGCAAAATAGAAGACCATGCCGGAAATAAAAAAAGTTGGTACATATGCATGAAATGCCATGGACCATATCGGTATGTCAACGAAGAAATAATATCCAATATAACTCAATGCAAGTGATAGCAGAAAAAAGAGGATGCACAGACTGCCAAATCGAATAAGCCAGACTTTGTAGCGTGATCCGGCAGTTGTAAAAGTAATCTCAAGCGTACGGTTGTCCTTTTCAGAAGAAATCAGACTCATGTTGAGAAAGACCGCGAAGGCGCTCAGAGGAAGCTGCATGACGACAAAAAATATGTAGTCAACACCCATTCGCTCATAAATCTCCCGTTGATAATTGACAACATACTGAAACACGCACCACGCCAGTAATCCCAATAGAAACCAGGCAAAACGATTGGAAAATATCAATCGTGTGTTTAGACGAAACGTTTCAAAAATAACGGCCGTTTTCTGCCGCCAATTGAGCATGAAAAACGAGGCTGTCGCTTTGTTTATTTCCGCGAGAAGTTGACGAACATCAAGTTGGTTCATTGGAATACTTTTCGTGTTTGTGAGCTTAATTTGATCTATTTTTTGTGCTGCAACAAGTAGAGATAAGCATCTTCCAGGTTCGGTTCAACTGCACGAGCATCAATTTCAGGTGGAGGCGTGTCTCCCGAAATAAAGCGCAGATAAATGCCCTCGTTTGTCTTGTTGTGCTGGACAATCTTCAAATGCTCCTGCACCTGCCCGA
>QQUM01000422.1 GCA_008501545.1 Calditrichota bacterium | reverse complement strand
TTGAGCCTGATTGGCTGCTTATCTATAAAATTACCACTGACCGAATTATATTTGAACGAATTGGGTCGCACTCAGATTTATTTTAGCTTTGTTTTATGAAGAATAACCGGCAACTCCTCGAATCCTGCATAATCAAAAACCACTACCGTGGCTATGACCGCTACGACGGACTCCACTCACCGATTTTTAAGATTCCATTTTTAAATCAGCAGAAGTTCCGGTTTTATTTTCAGCAGATTACCAAGCGCTTGCCTGGGAATTTCCGGCCTTTGCTGGCGATTCCAAAAGGCTACAATCCAGTGACACTGGGTTTGTGTTTGCAGGGTTTTACTTATTTATCGCAGGTGGATTCTGAAAAAAAAGATGATTATCTGGCGCGAATGGATCACTTAATTGGAGAATTGGTGAAGTTGCAGTCGGTAAGAAAAGTACAGGGACAATCCGGACCTCAGGAACTCGAGCGAAAGCGTCTCGCTGAGCGTAAAACACGTCGTTCTCGGCGGGACGCCTTCGAACCAGGTAATGAGGATCGTCGTTCCCGGCGCGACGCCTTCGAAGTAGAGAAAATGGATTTCATGAGCGCGTGCTTGGATTACTATTTCGAAATACGATTTAAAAATCCTTCTTGATGTTTATCTCTTAATGAGATATATGTATAAAACACATCCCGAATATAACAAAGGAAAATGGAAGGATTTAAAATGATTGCTTTAGAACAAGAAATAAATGAAACGATCAAAATTTGGCCGAAAATATCAAAAACTATCTCGACCATTCATACTCAGGTTCATTATAAAAGAGCAATACGTTTACTGGATAGTTTAATTGACTCCGTCTGTGAAAAACCAGATCCTGTTAAGGAGTCATTGATCGATACATTGGGAACTTTAATCAAAGATTATGAAGACCGGAATATTCCGGAACCGAAAGGTGATCCAATTGGCAGTTTAAAGTTCTTGATGGATGAACATGGGCTCAAACAAAGTCATTTAAAAGAAATAGGTAGCCAGGGCATTGTATCGGAAATTTTGAATGGAAAACGAAAATTGAATGTTAGACAAATTAAAGCGTTGAGCCAACGGTTTCATGTTTCTCCTGTTGTTTTCATAGAAGAAGATAAGCTCAATTATGAAGACCACAAAGAATGAACAAAAAATATACATCAAAGGATTCTCAAACTGATCGGCAAAAAGTAGCCACAATGCGAGAGCAAGATATCGATCTTTCTGATATCCCTGAAATCACACATGATCAAATCAGCCGTGCTCAAATACGCATCGGCGGGAAACCTGTTCCGAAAGGAAAAGTACGTGTCAACATATTTCTTGATGCACATGTTGTTGCCTATTTTAAGACACAGGCTGGAGGAAGGGATTATCAAACGCTCATTGACGAAACGTTAAAGGAAAGCATACAAACACATGAACTCGAACATATCATTCGTCGCGTTATTCGTGAAGAATTACATGCTACAAAATAGATGAATCATTAAACCGTTGATGTTAAAAAAAAGCATAAATATAGTCGAATCCACAATCCTTAAAAACCACTACCGTGGCTATGACCGCTACGACGGACTCCACTCACCGATTTTTAAGATTCCATTTTTAAATCAGCAGAAGTTCCGGTTTTATTTTCAGCAGATTACCAAGCGCTTACCGGGGAATTTCCGGCCTTTGCTGGCGATTCCAAAAGGCTACAATCCGGTGACGCTGGGGTTGTGTTTGCAGGGTTTTGCCTATTTATCGCAGGTGGATTCTGAAGAAAAAGACGATTATCTGGCACGAATTGATCACTTAATTGGTGAATTGGTGAAGTTGCAGTCGGTAAGAAAAGTACAGGGACAATCCGGACCTCAGGAACTAGAGCGAAAGCGTCTCGCTGAGCGTAAAACACGTCGTTCTCGGCGGGACGCCTTCGAACCAGGTAATGAGGATCGTCGTTCCCGGCGCGACGCCTTGGAACAAGAATCGGCGGGGAGTGACTACAGCGGTGCCTGCTGGGGCTATGATTTCGATTGGGAAGCACGGTATGCCTCGTTGCCGGCGTATACGCCAACGGTGGTTGCAACCGGCATTATCACCAATGCGTTGTTCGCCGTATGGGAATTGACACAAAACCAAAGCGCACTCGATTTGTGTATCAGTGCCGCCAAGTTTGTGCGCAACGACCTGAACAAAGTCTACGACGGTGATTTATTCTGTTACTCCTATTCGCCTTTTGACAAGCAGGTCGTGTTCAACGCCACCATGAAGGGCGCCCGTTTGCTGGCACAGGTTTATTCTGTCACCGGGGATGTGTCTTTAAAGGATGAAGCAGAAAAGACCGTGCGCTTTGTCATGCAGCATCAAAATGCCAACGGCGCCTGGGTGTATTCGCACAAGGATGACCGCAATTGGGTCGATAATTACCACACAGGCTATATTCTCGACTGCCTGGATGCATACATCAAATTGACTGGTGACAAGACCTTCAGCGAGCAGATGCAGCGTGGTTTTCGTTATTACCGCGACAATTTCTTTGAGAAGGGGAGAATCCCCAAGTTTTACGATAAGAAGACTTATCCCGTCGATTGCACATCCGCGGCACAATCGATATTAACTTTGGTGTGTTTCGGTGAGCTGGATACGGCACAAAAGGTTGCTGAATGGATGATTGACAACATGCAGGGCAAAGACGGGCATTTTTATTTTCGAAAATACAAATACTTCACCAGCAAGGTTTCGTTTATGCGCTGGTCCAATGCGTGGATGTTTGCGGGGTTGGCGTATTTGTTGTTTCGGCGGGAAGGTTCGTAGTCAGCAAATCACCCCGCTGAAAAAAACGGTGCTTTATCATACAGGAACTTGTTCCAAATGTCACCCCGGTTCGCGTTTTTTGCGATACCGGGGTCTCATTGCATCTTGCACACTCTTGGGGGATGCCGGTATTTCATCGCTTAAATTTTGTGGCAATACCGGCTGTCTGCTCGCGATGAAAACCGGCATGACAGCCTTAAACCACTTTTAGTTCCTTAAAAGAGCGTGCTCTGCCAATGTAAAGTGTTGTTTTTTCAGAGCAAGCTCTGACTACAAACAGACAATCACAAAGCATGAGAATAAAGAATACAAATGAACATATTATTTTTCCTCGGCCACCCGGCGCATTTTCATCTTTTTAAAAATACGATGCACATGTAACGTGTGAACGGGCATTCGATAACATTGCTGATTAAGAAGAAGGATGTGCTGGAGGAGCTTGTGCAGCAATCGGGTTTCGCCTACACGAATATTCAGCCAAAAGGGCGGAAGGACGATAAATTTTCTATCGCGCTGGGGCTTGTGCACCGGGACTTCGGGATTTTAAAGGCGTGCCTGAAAAAACGACCGGATGTTATGATTGGGACGTCCACGGAAATCACGCATGTGGGTAAACTGTTGCGTATTCCGGCGATCAACGTCAATGAGGATGACTTCGATGCAGTGCCGCTATTCAGTAAAATGGGTTATCCCTGGGCACGTTGTGTGCTGGCGCCGAATCCCTGCCGTACAGGCAAGTGGGAAGGGAAGACGGTGCATTATGCCGGCTATCATGAGTTGGCTTATTTGCATCCAAATCAGTTTAAACCGGACATCGAGCGAATTCGAAAGTACGTAAATGCAGATGCGTCATTTTTTCTTCTTCGTTTTGCAAAACTCACTGCCCACCATGATACAGGCAAGAGCGGTATT
>QQUM01000699.1 GCA_008501545.1 Calditrichota bacterium | reverse complement strand
GAAAGCACCGGGCAGAAAAGATGTGAGGGTGGTAATGAGTTCGTATTGGATCAGGCTGCCCATCCCGCCCCCGCCGATGATGAGTTCCTGGTATTTTTTCAGTTTTGATTTGTCCGCATCGAAAAGTTCACGTTGAATTTCGACGGTTTCTTTTTTAATGCCATTTTCACTCATAATCTGTCCTGATTCTCGTAGACACGCTTCGCGTGTTTAGTATTTGTGACGCTCCAGCGTCCAGTATTCGTTTGGACGCAGAGTCTCCGAATTACATTACAACGCTGAGTGTTGTAATGAGTTTTGGAATTACAATCCTGATTTCAGAAAAAAGATGGTTCAGAGGATATCCTCTGAACCATCTTTTTTCTGACTATATTAATTTGCCTACAACCAGCCTTTTTCTGCGTACCATGTTGCTGTCCGCGTTAATCCATCGTCCAGCGCAACTTTTGGCTGATATCCCAAAAGATTCTTCGCTTTGGAAATATCGAACGCGCGGTCTTTGATAAAAAAGTCGACACGGCGGCGGTAAATGGGTGGCGCAATACCAAATGGTCGGCATAAAATTTCGCACAACAATCCGGCAGTCCACACCGGCCAGACCGGTATTTTCGTTTTTGGCACATCTTTTTTAAGAATTGTGGCAATTTTCGCTACCAGTTCACCAAGGGTCAAATAGCCTTCGCCACCGATAGTGAAAATTTCGCCAAGGGCTTCATCACGTTCACCAGCGAGGGCGATGCCTGCAACCAGATCTTCGACAAACGTCAGGTGGTACAAGACTTTACCGTCGCCGATCATACGAAACTTGCCGTTGTGGATAAACTTGTAAATCTTGAGAAAACGATCATCGCCGGGTCCGTAAATTCCGACCGGCCGTACAACGGTTCCCGGTAAATTCTCGCGCTTGAAAAATTCCAGCGCGTACTTTTCACCATCCAATTTCGATTCCTGATAGTAATCACCCGGTTTGTACGGCGCATCTTCGGTTGCCGGTGGATTGTCAATTTCGCCTTGCACACCAACAGTACTGCAGTGCACAAAACGTTTTACACCAGCACGTTTTGCTTCTTCCAGCATTTTGCGGGTGCCTTCGAGATTGACATCCCAGAATGCGCTCTTCGGCACATCTTCGGCACGAAACAGCGCCGCGATATGAAACACCACGTCGATGCCTTCTGCCGCGCCGTGCACATTTTCATCCTCGCCGAGATCGCAGTAAAAATATTCGACATCGAGTTCTTTCAGCGTTTCCAGGTTGGATGATTTGCGCACAAGCACGCGGACATCGTAGCCTTTATCCAGCAGGTGTCTGGTTAGATAACTTCCTGTAAAACCGTTTGCACCGGTCACCAATGCTTTCATTTACTTTCCTAAATAAGTTTGTTGCCAAATCTGAAAAACCATCATCGCCCAAAGCCGGTGACTGTGGTTTTCTTTGTTGCGCAAATGCTCGTCAATGAGTCTTTCAACCGTCTTTGCTTCAAAAAAATTGTCACGACGAATTCTTTCAGGTGAAAGTGCATCCAGCATCAGCGGTTTCAATTCCGATTTCAGCCAATTTTTAATTGGAATGCTGAAGCCTTCTTTTCCACGATTGGTAATTTTTGGTGGAAGCAGCTTCTCAAGTGCATCTTTCACGAGAATTTTCGTTCGGCCATTGTGCATTTTCATCACGCCGGGCACCCGTGCGGCAAATTCCACAACCCTGTGGTCGAGGAACGGTACGCGAGCTTCGAGCGAAACGGCCATACTCATACGATCGACCTTGACGAGAATATTATCACATAAATATGTTTTTGTATCGACGTAAAGCTGACGGTTGAGTGGATCGTTCGATTTCGCTTTGTTGAAATAATCACGCATGAAATCAAAGGCAGTCGAGCCATTCCGCGCCTGCAATAATTCCGGCGTGTAAAGCGCTTGCTTTTCGTGCTCCGCAACAAAGGTCATCCAGCGGGTGTGTTGTAAATCCAATGGCAGGTTGCTGCCCTCAACAAAGCGCTTCGATTTATTAATAAGCCCTTTTTTCTTTTCTGTCGGCGGCAAAAGCCCAACAGCCGGACTAATCATTTTTTCACGTACAAACTGCGGTACTTTCTGCCTGTACTTCATGTCCATGCGATTGGCGATGTAGGTGTCATAACCGCCAAAGAGCTCATCACCCCCATCACCGGAAAGAGCGACTGTGACGTGTTGCCGCGCCATTTTGGAAACGAGATAGGTTGGAAAAATAGAGAAATCGCCCAATGGCTCGTCAAGATGGTGCACCAGTTTATCCGTCAAATCCAAAATATCCGGCTGGATGATGAATTCCTGATGGTCTGTACCAAAGTGCTTTGCGATTTCTCTGGCGTATTCGAGCTCATTGTATGATTGGTTTTCAAATCCGATTGAAAATGTCTTCACTTTGCGTGTTGCCACCTGGCTCATAAGAGCGACAATCGTACTGGAGTCGATGCCACCACTGAGGAATGCACCGAGGGGCACATCGGCAATCATGCGCATCTTTACAGCATCGCGCATGAGTTCGATGAATTCTTCCTCAAGCTCTGGCTGTGATTTTTCACTTTCGTTGTATTTTACTTCCCAGTATTGCTGCACCTCGACTTTCCCATCCTTCGCAACGAGAATGTGGCCCTGCGGTAACTTTTTAACATCTTTTAAAATACTGTAAGGCGCAGGCACATATTCATAAGTGAGAAAAAGATCGAGTGCTTTTTCATCGACCTCACGCGGGACTTCCGGTATTTGCAGCAGTGATTTCAATTCGCTACCAAAAACCAGGCGGTCACGGTCTGCATAATAATAGAGCGGTTTGATGCCCAGGCGGTCGCGTGCTAAAAAGAGCTGCTTGCGCCGGTTATCCCAAATGGCGAAAGCAAACATACCGTTGAGCTTGGTCGGACAGAGTGTGCCCCACTCCTCATAAGCATGGACGATGGTTTCGGTATCCGTTTTGGTGCGAAATACATGTCCTTTCGCTTCGAGCTCACGACGCAGTTCCTGAAAATTGTAGATCTCCCCGTTAAAGACTATCCATATGGATTTATCTTCGTTTGGGATAGGTTGCTTTCCGGTTGACAGATCAATGATGCTCAGACGGCGCATGCCGAGCGCGATATTATCATAAACGAAATAACCATCTTCATCCGGTCCACGGTGTGTGATGACATCACACATGCGACGCAGATCGCGCTCATGTGCCTGATTTCCATCCTCGAAATTTATAAATCCTGCAATTCCACACATAGGCTAACCGCGCTTTCTTTTCAAAAGGGCTTCGAGATACTGATATACTTCTTTGGTTTTCTTGACATACGCTTCATAGCTGTACTCGCGTTGAGAGAGCGCCTGAGCATTTGTCACAACCTTTTGGACAAGTGATTCATCCTGAACCGCTTTGAGAATGCCTTGTCCAAAATCATCGGGTGTTATATCTGTCAGGAGGGCAACATCGTCATTTAAAACCTGCGTATGGGTGAGATGACGCGTCGCCACGACCGGAATACCCGACCGCAAGTAGGCGTATATTTTCAGCGGTGTATTGTTCCCTTCGATGCGTGGGGAAACCAGAATATCTGCGATATCCATAAATGCGGGAATTTCTTCCGGCGGACGTTGCCCGGTGAAAATAAAATGATCCGCAGTACCGGTTTGCTCAGCCAATTTTTTACTCACTTCAACCTGTTCCGGCTTGCCACCGACAACTAAAAA
>QQUM01000159.1 GCA_008501545.1 Calditrichota bacterium | reverse complement strand
ATCAGGATTTGGCGGATGAAATCGATAATCAGATGCAGGTTTTTTATCAAACAGCCCGCTCTGATAATGCTGGTTTGCGGCCACCACGCAAGGCGATTGAAGCGGCCGAGGCTGTCGTCTCCTTTTCCCAATCAGCAAAAATTCAAACGATGGACAGTTTCTTCTTTGAACTCGTGTCGCAATTTCCAGTTGAGGCCGGCTCACAAATTCCAACGCCTTTTAAGCAAGCCGACACGGCTGAAGTGGATGAACTGCATAAAGAAAGCTTTGATAAATTGTTTTTAATCGCAGACAAGCAGCAGGGCAACCTGCGTTCACTCCTGCGAACCTATTTTAAGCAAGCGGATGCGACACCGGATGCCTTGCACAAACAAATACGGCAAATCTTCGATAGAAGAACGTTTTTCTTTTCCCTGAAACAACATGGAAAAATTGCACACTGGCAGGATCTTTTGCTTGCCGCAGATAGTGAGTTTGCAAATTTATCCAGTGATGAATTATATGAATTTGCTTTACGCTACTTCAAAGATTTCGGGGATCATGTGAATGGCAAAGTATCGAAAGCAAATTTTGCAGCACATCTGCAGAACTTTAAAAATGAGCGAAGTTGGCAGGATTTGCAGGATGCCATCTTTAAAAAAGGTGGATTTCAATTCCGGAGAAATTTTTTAAAGAAACTATCACCTGAGGAGCAGAGCACCATCGTAGAGTTTTTCGCGGAGATAAGACGCCGGCAGCTCAACGCCACAGCGGATCTCATCTTCCAAATTTATAAAGCATACCAGGCGATTTACGAACAAATTCGCCTGGAAAAAAAATTGGTGCAATACGATGATATTACACTCGGCGCTTACCGGCTATTTTACGGTGAGGAAAATTTCGGGGCATTGTACAATCTGTTTCTCAAAACCAGCCATCTCCTGGTGGATGAATTTCAGGACACCAGCCGAATTCAGTGGGATATTTTCTCTGTCATCTGCAGTGAATTGCTCTCGGGCCAGGGGCTGGCGGCAGAGCGCGGATTGCAACCAACGGTTTTTCTCGTTGGCGATGCCAAACAAAGTATCTACGCTTTTCGCGATGGCGATTATCAATTGCTCGCCGAAGCAGCGGAAGTATTGGGACGTATGGGCAGTGAGCGGGTTGCGCTGGATAAAAGCTGGCGATCCAGTGATTTCCTCTTGCGGCAGGTGAATGCGGTTTTTGAATCAGAGTACACACAGGGAAAACTTCCGGACTTTGCCCCGCATGCGACAGCGCAACTGGAAGACCGGCCAATTGTACCCGACTATGGCTCATTTACACTTGTCGAGCCACTTCTTCCTGAAGCTGGTGAGAATATGCCCGAGTTGAAAGAAAAAGAAGCAGTGCAGATTGTCGCCATCATCCAAACCTGGATAAAGACAAAACTCCCGGTTTATGACAAAGAATTGGGATATCATCGTCCGGTTCGATTGGATGATATTGGTATTTTATATGCCAGGAAAACGCGTATGCCGGAACTCGAAGCCGCGTTCATCGCCCATGGGATCGCCTATGAAATTGAAGAGCGGCGAGGTTATTATACCCGTCGTGAAGTAGACGATGTGCTGCATTTTCTCCACTTCCTGGCACAACCGGATGATGATGTTGCGCTGTCAACGCTTTTGCGCAGTCCTTTTCTACGCCTGACGGATGCTGAATTGATGCATTTGCTGCGCATGCGAAGTGAGGCTGATTCGCAACCTTCTTTGTTTACTTTGGTGCAAAAACATCACCAGGAAACAGCCCGGATTCTGTATGAATGCCGCAACCGCCTTGGCAGTTTCAGTATCGCGCATGTTCTGCTCTACTTCTTTGAAGCGACTCAGGCACTGGCAGCATACAAGCTCGCTTTCGGAGAGGCTGAAGGTACGCTCGCCGCCTCGAATTTACAGCACATCATCCAAATTGTCGGGACCGGCAACGTACCCGGCAATGGCACAATCCGTGATTACAGTCAGATGCTGCGGCGGTTTCGCGGTGTTGATGAAACAGGCAATGTGCAACTGGCCGAAGAGCGTGTAAAAATGATGACCATGCATAAAGCCAAGGGTCTTGAATTTCCGGTGGTTATTCTCCTTGGGGGTGAGGTGGCGCTGCGCACCACAGAAGATGATCGATTGAAAAAAGCAAAAACCGGTTTTCTCAGTGCACTTCACCATGAGCCGTATTTTGCCTACAAGGGACGCGTGAAAAGTGAGCGCATGCCGGAAGCAACTCGTCTGACACGGGAATACATCCGCCGTGCCAATGACCAAGAAGAACGGGAAAATATGCGTTTGCTCTACGTAACCATGACCCGGGCACAGGAACATATGCTTGTCACCTGCCTTGGCGATCCCGGAACAGCCAGTTTTTACAGTACTTTACAATATTGCTTATTTCCTGAGAGCGAAAGAGAAGAAATTGCACCTGACATTTTTGGCTACCAGCGAAAGGAACTGCCCCTTGAAGCCGCAAAAGCGGTGAGTGCCATACCTGACGAAAAAGTTAAACCACGCGTTTATGCGAATGAAAAAATAGAGGAAAGCGGTATCCGCCTTGTGCAACCGAGCAGCCAGTCAACGGTTCCATTTGACGAAGATGATGAAATTCATATCGATGAATTGGCAGAAAACGTGCGCGAACAGGAAAAGAGCCGTATTGCCGGAACCCTGATTCATACCGGACTTGCTGCGAAAATAAATGAAACGCAGTGGCATTTATCCCATGCATTGCAGCAGGAGATGCTCACCGCGTCTTTCCGTTTTAGTGATGATGAAAGGAATGCTTTGCAAAAGGCAGTCGCGACACAAATTGATATGGCCTGGAATTGCACGGAATTGCAAGACTTGCTGAAACAGAGTGTGCAGCCACCGCGAGTTGAAATGCCTTTCACCCACTTGCAAGGCGAAGCCCTGGTGAATGGCGTGATTGACCTGCTGATTTTTACAGACAACGCCTGCTGGATTATCGATTATAAATCACATCTGAATCAGGACAAAGCACTGGATTTGGATGAAGAAGCTCGTACTTACAAGCGGCAATTGACGTTCTACCGTAAAGCGGTTAAAGTGCTCTTTGCTTGCGCAAAAATCCACACAGCCGTATTGTTCACTGCGAGTGGGCAGTTTGTTGAAGCGTAAGGGATTATTTGATAAATAGCATCTTGCGAGTTTGTTTATAATTTTTCGCTGTCATTGTATAGTAATAAAGACCGGATGTCAGATCCGCTGCTTCAAAAGTCATCGCGTGCCTGCCGACAGGTTTTTGCCCATCCACCAAAGTTGCGACTTCTGCGCCAAGAACATTGTATACTTTCAGGGTCACAATACCGCTTTCCGCCAATACAAATTCAAAAGTCGTTGTTGGATTAAATGGATTTGGGTAGTTTTGCTTCAGTTCAAAGTTGGCTGGAATTTGCACATTTGCTCTGTTCACTTCAGTGGTTGTACGAGAATAGGTGTAAACATAAAGCCCTGCGGATCGTGTATTTAAAAAGACTGTCCCGTTCGGAGAGACAGCTACTGCACTCGCTTCGCCTTCATCATTTACGTGGGCTGTATTCGTAAAAAATCTGCCATCGAAACGATATGCCCGCAAGCCGTCATCCGGGCCGCCGAGTGCGGTGCCATTGGCTAGAAAAATCGTTTCATCCGCAGCCATAGCCACACCGAAAGTCACTCCCATGCTCTGAATGTGGGCCGTATTGGTC
>QQUM01000509.1 GCA_008501545.1 Calditrichota bacterium | reverse complement strand
TGCGCTCTAAAACTTCCTGTGGATTTATATTAGTCGCAAGATATTCTTTCTCACTGTGGAAACGAAAGTCTAGCGATCCTGTATCCTTGTCTGAATTTTCCCCGTTCTCTGCTCCAGGTTGATTAAAAACCGAATGGGGCTCAATCAAATTCTCAATGGAAAGACAGGCATCGATGAAATTCTCGACAGTTTCGGTTCCGTAGCGATCGATGTGCCGTTCAACCCGCGTGGCGTGATTCGCCATATTGTCCATCATTTTTCTGTTCGTTTTTGAAAAGAACGAGTTGTTCTTGAAAAAATCACAGTGTGCGTAAACATGTGCCATGACCAACTTCTGATCAACCATTTGATTGCTTTTCATCAAATAGGCGTAACACGGATCGTTGTTAATCACCATTTCATAAATTTTCGACAAACCATACGCGTAACTTTTGGATAATTCTTCATACTGCATACCGAAACGCCAGTGCGGATAGCGAATGGGAAATCCCCCATAACTTGCAATATAATTAATCTCTTCGTATGTGATCAATTCGAAAATAGTCTCAAAAAAATCCAGGCCATAACCACGTGCGTATTCCTGGATTTCATCACGCCATTTTCTGTATTCTAAAGGTAAACTCATCTACTTGCCTTTACCAAGAAATTCTTTTATGGAATTGTATATTGCCTCTTTATCACTAATTTCCGAGAGAATGAGCTTTTCTTCATCCGGGAACTGCGCAAGCAGATCTTTTATGAACTGGCCGCTTCCGTATGGGCTTTCCACCTGACCGTAGCAAAAAAGATTTGCTGCCGGCAGCAATGTATTTTTCAAAATGGTAAAACATTCATTTGTATCCGATTCACCCCAGTTATCCCCGTCGGAAAAATGGAAAAAGTAGATATTCCATTCATCGATTGAAAAATCCTGTTCTAACATCTCCTGCGCCAGCTTGTAAGCGGAGGAGATGATCGTTCCCCCACTTTCACGCGTAGTGTAAAATGTATCCTTATCGACAAGGTGAGCGACCGCATCATGAATGATGTAACGTGTTTCAAGATTTTTGTATTGGCGCTGCAACCAGGTGTCTATCCAAAACGATTCGAGACGGACGATTTCCTTTTGCTCTTCCCCCATTGAACCGGAAACATCCATCATGTACACGATAAGCGCTTTGGCAACTGGCTCTTCTTTCACTTTCCACGTTCGATAGCGGCGATCCTCACGAATGGGCACAATGATTGGATTTTTCGGATCGTAAATCCCGGCAGCAATTTGCCGTTTCAGGGCGCGTTTAAAAGTGTGTTTAAAATGACGAAGCGATTCCGGACCAGCCTGGCTAATGCCGGTATACACCCTTTTTTCGCTTTCAATGTTTTTTTGCCCCTTGGGCTCGATGTTCGGCAATTCCAGTTCTTCAGCAAGCATTTCCGCCAGTTCGTCAAGGGAGACATCGACTTCCAGGATGTGTTGTCCGGGTGCCGCACCGGCTTGTCCCTGTCCTGCTTCATCACCCTGCCCAATCGGTGTGCCTTTTTCGCCTTCACCCTGACCGACACCACCTCCCTTGCGGGGATCGTGGCGGAATTTTGGTATATGAACCTGGTGAATGGGAATGGAAACAAAGTCCTTGCCCTTTTTGCCGATCATCTCACCGCGGGTAATGTATTTTTTCAGATTCTGTTTCACACGGCCGCGAATGATATTGCGAAACCGTGCCTGATCCTTTTCAATGCGTTTTGACATGTGAAACCCGTTATTTTGAAATCATTTTCAAGAATCACTCGTATTTTTGGCATCACCACGGGCGAAAATACTGGCGACGTAATTCAAGACATCGGTCGCACTCTCATCATTGTAACCGTAATACTTGATCATGCGTGATTTAACGACGTCAATTTTTTCCTGGGTTTCCTTATCTACGACGTTTGAAATCAATGTGGTTAATTTTATGGAATCTTTTTGATCCTCAAATAATTTCAATTCCAACGCTTTCTGCAAGCGTTCATTGGAACGGTAATCAAAAGTTTTGCCTTCCAGAGCCAGCGCACCGATGTAGTTCATTATTTCACGACGAAAATCTTCCTTTCGACTCTCCGGAATTTCAATTTTCATCTCAATTGAGCGCATCAGCATTTCATCCGGTTCTTCATCAACACCGGTGTAGACGTTTTTTACTTTCTGTTTTTGTGTGTACGCTTTCACATTGTCGATGTAATTTCCGCACAGGCGCTTGAGTGCTTCTTCGTCAGCTGCGATCGCGCGCTGCACTTCGTTTTTAACGATATCAGTATACTCATCCTTCACAACTGAAAGTAATTCCCGGTAGCGCTTTCGCTGGTCCTCATTGCGAATCAGGCTGTGATTCTTCAGGCCATTTTCCAGCTCGTTTAAAACCATGAACGGATTGATGGACTTTCGATCGGCTTCATGCACGAGCGCGTTGGAAATCTTATCTTGAATATACCGTGGCGAAATGCCGTCCATCCCTTCACGCACAGATTCATTGCGCAATTCCTTGATATTATCGCGCGTGAATCCGGGTAGTGATTTGCCATTGTAGAGTTTCAGCTTTTGCAGAAGTGTGAGCTGCGCTTTTTTTGGTTCCTCAAGGCGTGTCAGTACAGCCCACATCGCCGCCATCTCGATCGTGTGAGGCGCGATATGCATGCCGCGGACTTTTTTCTCATAAAAATCTTTCTTGTAGATTTTTATTTCATCATCCAGCCGCGTGATATACGGTACATCGATTTTCACCGTTCGGTCGCGCAAAGCTTCCATAAATTCATTGGATTGCAGTTTGCGGTATTCCGGTTCATTCGTATGCCCGATAATCACTTCATCGATGTCCGTCTGTGCGAACTTCTTCGGTTTGATTTTATGTTCCTGTGACGCGCTGAGTAAATCATAAAGAAAAGCCACATCCAGTTTCAAAACTTCGATGAACTCAATAATGCCGCGGTTGGCAATATTAAACTCACCATCGAAGTTAAATGCACGTGGATCGGAATCAGAGCCGTACAATGCAATTTTGCGGTAGTTAATATCCCCTGTCAACTCTGTGGAATCCTGATTTTTTTCGTCTTTGGGCTGGAACGTCCCAACACCGATGCGGTCTTTTTCGGAGAGCACCAGGCGGCTTACTTTTATGTGCTGCAGAATCTTCGTCCAATCCCCTCCATGTTCCATCAAAAATTCACGGAATGTCTGCCGGCAGAATGGACAGAGCTCTGAATACATGGCATTGGGAATTTCATCATCCTGAGTAAAGAGTGTTTTGATAAACAATTCGCGGTAATCTTCAGGAACCAGGTGCAATGGGTCCTCATGCATGGGACAGGTTACCCATTCCAGTTCGCCTTCTTCGTTTTTTAATTCCCATTTGAATGTATAAAGTGCACCATCATCAGCGCGGGAATAATGTTCCAAACCTTTTTTCAATAATCGAACTATCGTGCTTTTGGATGAACCAACCGGACCGTGGAGGAGAAACACACGTTTTTCCGTTCCATACTGCTGTGCAGCGGATTTAAATAAATTGACAATTTTCATCAATTGTTTGTCAAGCCCATAAACTGCGTCTTTGCCACCATCGAAGGGATCATCAAAAAAATTATAGCGGATGACCTTTTCCCGGTCTTCCTCATACTCTTCTGTACCGTAGGATAAGATCATATCGTAAATTCGTTCAAAAGCTGAACGGGTTATTTTTTTATGTTCCATAACGATGTGCAAATA
>QQUM01000618.1 GCA_008501545.1 Calditrichota bacterium | reverse complement strand
GATAACGCCCTTTTGGGTATTGCGGAACGTCGCAAGCGATTTGAGTGGCTCTTTACTGCGTCTCTCGGCCGTATCCTGGTCTGTGGTTGTGATAACACATCGCACACAGGATTTAACTATGTCAAATTGCACATTGCCGATTTGAATAAGCCGCCACGTGTCTTCTGCGAAGGCGTCGCAACCTTTGACAACGATGTTTGGCCTGAAGCGGGTAATGGGCAACGGCGTTTCCATTTTGGCATTCAGGATGTTCATCGAATTTTCGGAAAGAATAAGTTCAGGGAAACCATCGGCAAAACGGGTGTGTGATGACGTGTTCCCGGCGTATTCCGGATCAAGCCTTCTCTCAAAATTATCCGCCAGATGAACCAAACGACATGTGATACCCAGGAAAGCTGAAAACCAATTGGCGATTTCGTCACCATTGTCTGTCGCTTCGCATGTATCACCCCAGATAGTCACCCTCATTCGTTTGCCTTCATTCCGGACAAGTGGTATTCGAAGCGTGTCCATTTGGGGAGCGTCAACGGTAAGAAACGCACTGTCAATCGCTGGCTTAATGAGTGCCATGCGCGGGTGGTTTCTTTGGGTCAGGAATTGCCCCATCTGGTCAACGAGCATCCAGTGCCGGTCGAATTGCGGTCCGGCCTGGGTGATGTCGAATTTATTGACACGAAGGTAGTGACACGATTTTATAGGATGGAGAAAAAGCTGTGAAACAAGGATTTTGTTTTGTGGCATTTTATGAATCCGCAATTAGATAAAGTGAGTTGGATGAAATAAAAATTGGCCAAGAAAAGAATGAATTCCCGGGTCTGGAAGTCCGGCCGGAAAGTCCCGAATTTCGTCATTCCGTCATGCTTTTAGACGGAATCCATCGTTGGCCAGCATCAACACATGTTGGATTCCCTATAAAAGCATTTGGGAATGATGGTAAAATATGACTTTTCGAAAAAGTTTCCAGCCTGAAGGTTTCCCGCTGAGGACAACACTTTTTACGCTCAGCGGGACGCTTTCGCTCTAGTCATATTAAGTTTGTCCAGGTATATTGAACACATCAACATTACCGCTCACCTTCACCGCTTCTCCACCACAACCCGCATTCCCGGTACAACCGCCCGGTAATCCCGGTTGTACATCGCTTCGGCTTTTGTTGCGGGTAGTGTAAATTCACCCGGTGTCACTGCATTGATTTTCAGAATAAAATCCAGTTGCCGGTTCCAGCGATTGAGGTCGAAAAACCACATGGCGCGGTCGTCGCGCAGGTCGAGGTATTCTTCCATGCCGACGTTGTATTTCTTCATCCAATCCGGTCGATTTTCGTTGGAAAGTCGTGTGTTTTCAATTTCCCAACCGGATGGTAATATCTGCACAAGCGCCACTTCGTCCATCGATTGGCCATAGTTGACTTTTTGCACCTGTAAATGTAGCCAGAATGTTTTGCCCTGCCTCACACTCGCCGGATTGAAGCGTGTGCCGTCTTCATCCAGCCATTCCATGTCGATTTTTAATTTATTGGAGACACTGTCTTGCGGGCCGGTTAAAGGAACACCGCTGTAGTCCAAAGTTACGAAAGCGCGCTTCGATGTTGTGCGTTCATCCAGTGTAATTTCCACCTGCTGACCGAAAATTGCATCCAGTTCTGTTTCAAATGCAATTCCATCGGTTTCAAAAGGAATATTTTCACCGTCGGGTAAACGAATTTCGCCAGCCAGCAGCGGTTCGCCCTCATTTTCCTCTTCCAGCGCATCAAAATACTTACCCATCGTTGTCAGCATCCAGGCAAGGGTTTGGGTTGAATACCAGTTGTTACTGGAAAGGTATTCTGCGATCTCTTTGCTCAATTGATTGGCTTCAGGCCATTTTTTTAGTTTCAGCAGGCATTGCATGATAAGTGCTTTATCCCGCTCACTCGAACCGTAGGAGCTGCCGAATTCGAAATAATCATCCACTGTTAGTTTGGCCTCCGACATGATGCTCGTTGCTGTTTTCTCGACGCCAGCCAGGGCATATGTGGCGGCAAGCATCCATTTTGATGCGTTGGATAATTTACTCAGGCCGCGCTCTTTAACCAGGTTCATTTCACCAACTTGCGGCTCATTCGCCAAGGCCAGAACATATAGCCGGTAGATACTTTCGAGATATGTATCGTGGTAGGGAGTATTATTTCTGTTCGTTCGTCGAGTCCTGGTTGACTTCTGGAAACTCAACCAGCTTGAAAACATGTTGTCGGGAACATGATAACCGCGTTGCTTTGCTTCAACAAGAAAATGTCCGGCATAAAGTGAGCTCCATTCGCTTGCTGAGCTGCCACCCGGCCAGTAGGAAAAACCACCGTTACTCATTTGGAAGTAACGCAAGCGATCGATAGCCGCATTGATGTTGCGATCGATACGCCCTTTGTCGGCATCCTTATAGCGTGAATCGGTCAGAAATTCACTCAAGTAGAGTTGTGGAAAAACAGCGGATGTTGTCTGTTCGATGCAGCCGTAGGGATAGCGAATCAACCAGCGCAATCTTTTGCTGATATTCATTTGCGGTCGGCGAGAGACGCTTAATTGGGCACGGTTTGAACCTTTTATTCCGATTTCCGGCACGGCGAAAGATGTTGTACTACCCGGCGCAAAGTCTTGCGATTCGCTGGCAAAAATGCGCGGGGAAGATGGTCGTACAACCAGATTTGTCTCGTGCCGGCTTTCACTGTTCTTTGCTTTCGCTTTAATAATGATTTGTGCATCGCCAACAGCGCTATCGACAGCCACTTCGAAAAACAGATCTTTTTCACCCGCCTCATCGAATGAAAGGCGCTGTTGTTGCGCACTCGTCAGCTGCAGCGGCCCGCTGGTTTCCAGGATTACATCGACGCTGCCGAGATTTTCCTTCATCGCGAATATGGTGACCGGCACGCTGAGTTTCTCCGCTGGACCGAGCACACGTGGCAGGGAGGTAATGATCATTAAATCTTTGGTCACCGGGACGGATTTTTCAGCGTGGCTGTAGGCGTTGTCCATCGCAGAAACGGCCATCACGCGTACGGCCCCAACGTATTCCGGCATGGTGAAATCGACTTTCGCGTAGCCGTTTTTATTGGTCATCAACGGACCTTCAAACAGGCTCACCGGATTAAAACGCCGTTTGCCGGAATCGCTTAAAGGCAAGTCCGATGCAGCTTCATCAAAATCACCACCAATGGAAAAGGTCTTGAAAATATCGCCTTTGTTCGCGCCCAAAACGTGGGAAAACATCGTACGTGCGAACACCCAAACGCAATTTACGGTAAAAATGCTGCCATGGATCAGGTGTTTTGAAGTTGGTTAGACTGAGCAATCCTTCATCGACAACGGCGATGGTAAATTGTTTTTGCCTGTGATCCAGCGACTGCAATTCCACTGAAAAGGGTTTGCCGGATTCAAGTTCCTCCGGCATGTCGATTTCCAGAATATGTTTTGTCTCGGCATTTTCGATGGGTAAGGGAACTGTGCCGTACATTCGTAATGGCCGGTCATTTGCGGTTTGCGCGTGCGGTTGAATGAGTGAAACCGTTGCATACACATTTGGCGCAAAATTTTTCTCAACGGGGAAAGAGATCGTCATTTCTCCCTTTTCGGGTGCAGCAACATACCACTGTGTACGGATAATTTCCGTCCCTTTTTCAATAGAGAGCAAAACGCTGCCCTGTTCCGCACAGGGACACGTGACGTGTGCTGGATCGCAGGGTCAGTATTTTTCTT
>QQUM01000390.1 GCA_008501545.1 Calditrichota bacterium | reverse complement strand
ACTGCAAAAATTCGATGAAGTGCAAAATAAGGTTTATGATTAGATAAATGCACCTAAAGATGTTGATTCTTTAATCCGGCCATTACTTGATACTGTATCTCAATTACATAAAGAAAGGTTCAATTTAGAAACAGAAGAGCAATTACTTTTTACAGCAGAATCGGCTCTGGCAGAAATTTTGGATCAATACAACAAAGAAGCTGCAAAATAGGATTAACTTCTATCTAAAGACCGCACACATCATCAAGAGCAACGATGTTTTCCTCACCAACAATTTTTTGGTATTGATTACTCGTCTCTTTACTACCTGCCCAGACTTGTACAGCGACACGATCATTCACTAAAGCACGTACAATATGTGAAAGATCTCCATCTCCTGTAACGATGATAGCTCGACTAAGCCAGGTTTTTTCACGCATGGCCTGTTCATTTGCTCTACGAACTTCATCTGCTACTTTGAAATCTACCGCGTTTTCCAATTTCACGTTCTCTGGCTGTGCCGGAGTAAATCCATTATCGAAATAGGCAGATTGAAGATTCGACTCTTCTGGCCTGTTCCAAAAAGCTACTGCCACTTTGAATCCAAGCATACCAACTCGATTTTCTGCTTCTGAAAGCAGGTTTTTTAAAATATGAGAAAACCAATCAAGTTTGTTTTTAGAGTATGTTTTGCCCCGTGCAGCACTAATGCGCTCCAAGCTTTTTATTAGGTTCTCATGGTCAATAAAAACACCTGTTTTTCCGCGATCGGTGTTGGGCTTCTCTTGATAATCAACCCTAATTCGAAGGCGACCATCGGACTGAATTTGTTGTTCAAGCCATCGGCGAAGAACAGTACCCCGAAACGATAATTTTTCAGTTTGTGTTGAATCCAACACTTCACAAGCTCTTAAATTTTCAAATGCACGCCGAAACGCAGGTTGTTCACGATGATGGATCGAGCCAAAAAATTCACGAGTTTCTACATTTTCTTGATCAGGATATTTTCGAAAAAGCTCTTCAATAAATCTTTCTTCTTCGCTGCTAAGCTGATTTGTTGGCCACCAATGTTTAAAATGCTCATTATTGCAAAGTATTGATTCTTCAGTAATCAATTCAATATCCTTCTCAGTAGCAATCGTACGATGTTCATCATTTAACAGATCTACCAAATTTGCACCGTAGTCCTGAATGAGCCATGGATAACCTCCGGTCAGTTGATACACCTTTCGAACAGTTTCATCGGGAATCTTAACCCATTGCTCTAAACCGGCGTGGAGCACTTGTTTCACACTTTCTTCAGCAAGAAATGTAACACGAAGCCTGGTGAGTGAACCGAAAATTCGGTGATCTGTAATTTGCGATAATCTATCGAAGCGTACCGAACCAGTCATGGTCGCATATAAATTCCCCTGGTCTAAATGTCCTCGAAGCTGATCAAGTACAAGCGTATCTCTATTTATACCAGAACCGGTTCTTGCAATGGCTTCGAGTAATGTTTGGAATTCGTCGATCATCAATAACGGAACTTTACCATCCGTTTTCGTTTTAAAATCTGTTAAAAACTGGTTGAAAGCTTGCCCCGGATTAGATACAAAAGCTTCTTTATCTGGAGGATGAATTTCGTTGCCATTGTTCGTACCGGACATCATACTTTCACACATTAATCCACAAATACCATGTAGAAAAGAAGGCGAATCAATCGGACCAGCTGTCAGTCCAAATGTATCGAGATTAATGAGAACCGGGATGACATTTTCAGGTAAAGACCTTGGCAAGAAATTAAGAATAGATGTTTTCCCAGTTCGACGAATACCATCGAGAAAATATCGTTCACGTTGAATACCACCTGAAAAACTGTTTTTGATCTTTTTCATAATATCATCGCGGCCTTGAAAAAGGTCTGGTTCAGATGGATTCAATGCAACTTTTTGAAATTTCTTGGGAATTTGTTCTGCACCAATAAACTCCTTGAATGTTTTAATTGGAATCCTTCTTTTTATTATTCCTAAATCGACATTGGGGAATCCTTCCGCGGACGCTTGTATTGAAATATCAACAGGAATATTAGATGAACCGTTATTTGATTTCATTCCATTGCATCGAATTGGAAAATTTATAAAAGCGCTTTGCTGGGAGTTCAAATTCGAAATAATGGAGTTTTTATTTCCAGCAATATTTAATATTGAATTATCAGCCAGCAACTCTATTTGAACATCTGACACTTGACGCTGAGATTCATTTGTTGCTTTTATCACAAGTGTTGACTTTTCAGTTTCATTACTTATGAAAGGATTTTCAATAACAACATCGATTTTAGGGCCAATCCCTGCTTGCCTGGATAAATCCCCCAAAACTTTCTTTAAAGCGGCATGATATGGCGTTATAATATCAGTAAGATTTTGTGAAAGAACACCGCTATTAAGTAGCTTGGTAAGACTTTCTTCAAATCCAATTGCCCTGGTATAAAGAACACGTCGAGCATCATGATCCCCGACCTCTGTACTGAAAAATCGTTGTACAACCGTAGAGATATTATTGATTTTATCAACCACACTACCACTCTCTTCCGGGTTCATTTCGGTAACAATCCGAACGAATTGATCCAGAGCTTTCTGCTCTTCTACGTAAGTAGCAATATTGCGGACACTTGCAAAACGAGCTGTAACCCATGCTAAACGTTCTGCTAATTGAGGGTCGGTTTGACGCAATGGAGTAACGATTTGAGGTGGCGGGTCTGGCTTGGCCTGGTCGACAATTGCTTCATTTTCTTTTGGGGCGAAATTTTTGAATGAATTCAACAAGTCCTTGCTTGTACAGGCCTTGATAGCCAATTGAAATGCCTGTTCACCCAGTTTTTTATATTTGTTTCTTTTGCACAGCTCAAGCAAGTCTCTGCAAGCATCATCTTTTTTTCGTTTGTCTTGTTTGTTATCATTTTGAACAATTCTAAGGCGATTACGCAATATTTTAAAAGCATTCTCAACATCTTGGCACTCTTCTTCATAAACACGTGCTAATGCTAAATAGTTAGGTATCCAACCTTTATGTGAAACTATACGTGCTTCAAGCCAAGATACCAACTGTTCAATTTGACCTTCTACGATTCCTTCGTCTATGATTTTTTCCAATTCAGCTAAATTATTGAATCTCCGATTAACTGGTGGTAATTGCCAACTCGTTTGGCGCAAAAATTCACCAAGAAGTTCCTGTGTCCGTGATTGGTCACCAAAATTATAGCTAACAACTATAGCAAGTGGATGAAATCGCATTGTGAGAGATTTTGGAATCGTTGCAAGGAACCGTTCTCGATCTTCAAGTTTAATTGCCAATGCAAGCACAATCCAAATCAAATCTTCATCATATGCATTTTGATCAAGCAATGGCACCAAAAACTGATAAGCCATAGCTTCATCTTTACGATCATAGGCCATTACAGCCAAGTTCCAGTCTGTATAAAAATTCTGTTTTGTATCTTTTCGCTTACGAATTTGCTCAAACATCTCTTCAGCTGCTGGTAAATTTCCAGTTTTCGCCTGTAAGAAGGCTACCCACTCACGAAGTTTGATGTCCCGGACATTCATTCGCCAAACTTCTTGGGCTATTTCTAACGATTTTCGTAGCGAATCAGGATCATTAGCTGATGTAAGTTTTTGTACCTTCTTGAATTTTCCTATTAGCCTACCATGTGTTAGCGTCAGTTGAACCGTTTCTCGATAGTCAAGTCTTTCTTGTGCTTCTTTATATAAATAGGAT
>QQUM01000341.1 GCA_008501545.1 Calditrichota bacterium | reverse complement strand
AGATAATTGGCTCGAAATTAACTATCAGGGCATGGCAGGATATGTTTCGGCCGACTGAGTTTTTCGATTGGAAAGTGAGGTTAATCTGAAGGGACGCTTATCAGCATCGTTGTTAAACGTGCGCCGTGAGCCGGCTTTGCACTCAGATGTCATGGGCTCGCTCATACTCGATTCGCGCATCGATATTCTCGATGAGACAGGGGAGTGGTTAGAGATTGCTTTCAACGGCCGTTCCGCATTTGTGCATCAGGATTTTGTAGAAGTGTTGGAAACACGTATCGACGATTTTGCATTTGTCGATGCCGACCGGTTAAATGTACGCGCACGTCCGGATGTTGACGGAACATTGTTGGGTTCTCTGGATCGTGATACGAAAGTAAAAATTCTGGGGCAAACCGGAAAATGGTGTGAAATCAAATTTAATGACATTTCAGCCTATATCCACGGTGATTATCTTGAACGGGGCGATTCGCAGAAGGCGCCAAGCACGCATGTGATAAAACCTGCAGATCAGCAGGAAACGATTTCCGATCGTGATGAACTGGAACCCGTCGACAAGCTGCCGCTCACCGGTGGGCAAATCGATAAAAAAGTCGCCCGTACCTGGAACAAGTTCGGTGGCTTGCTAACCAATCTTTGCGGCGCCTATCGCATCGAGCCGGGTGCTGCCGTCGCTGTACTGTGTGTGGAAAGCTCGGGGAAAGGTTTTGAAGCGAGAAATCAGAATCGAATGATCATTCGATTTGAAAACCATCTTTTTTGGAAATACTGGGGAAAGCAAAATCCGGAAAAATTTCACAAACATTTCAAATATGGCAAGTACCAAAACAACAAACTCAAAGTCTGGCTGGGTCATAGCTGGCGTCCGGATCCAACGGGTTCGTGGCAGACTTTTCACGGTAGCCAGCCTAAGGAATGGAATGTTTTGGAATTTGCCCGGTCCCTGTCCGATTCGGATGCGCTGACGTGTATTAGCATGGGGATGCCGCAAGTGATGGGTTTCAACTACAAAGCAATCGGCTACAATTCGGTCGAAGAGATGTTTGATAAATTCAATAGTGATATTCGCTACCACATTCAGGGATTGTTCGATTTTTTCGATAAACGCATGATCAGGGCCTTACAAAAACGCGACTTTGTCGAATTTGCAGGGTATTACAACGGCTCAGGACAAAAACAAAAGTATGGTCAGTGGATTCAAAATCATTACGATGCATTTCAGCAATTCACCAGCTAAAATAAATTTAAGGAGGTCAAAATGGGATTGATGAGTTTTATATCAGGTATACTCAAACCGGCTACACAGCTTGTCGATGAGATCCATACAAGCGAAGAAGAAAAGCTGACACTCAAAGCAAAACTCATGGACATTGAAAATCAGTTGCAATTAAAAGTCCTGGAATATGAAACCAAACTTATGGAAGCGCAGAAGGATGTCATCACTGCAGAAGCAACCGGGCAAAGCTGGATGCAGCGCAACTGGCGGCCAATTACGATGCTCACTTTTCTGGCTTTGGTCGTCTGCGATAGTTTTGGGTTCTTAAAATTTCGTCTTGCTGAAGAAGCCTGGACCTTGTTGCAGATCGGTTTGGGCGGCTATGTTGTCGGCCGGTCAGCCGAGAAAATAGTACCGCAATTCACGAAAAAGAAAGATGCAGGCGCGAAGGGTTGATTTCGATTAAATCGATAAGACCATTTATATTTCATGATTTTTACAATAAGGAAAGGAATTCGGCATGGCAGCAAAACAAATAAAATATGCAGAAGCCCGGGCCCAAATGCGTCCCGGCGATGTCATTGCTTTTGGTGGCAAAGGACATTTCTCAGAAATTATAAAGTTCGCTACACGTTCAGAAGTATCCCACGTGGGGGTGATTTTACAAACACGCGTTCTGGACGCCGATGATGACCGGTTTTTTAACCAGATAATCGAATCCACTTCATTGAATGGATTCAACGGCGTCAGTATTTCCCGTTTCAGTGACCGGCTGGCTTCTTACGAGGGTGAGATGTGGTGGCTTCCCTTAAATGACACTGTTCGCGAGAAGAAATTTAATCAAAAAAGATTTTATAACTTTCTTTTCAATCAGGCAAAAGACCGGAAAGAGTACGATTTGCCGCAGGCGATAAAATCATCCCTGGATGCGCTGGACAACCTGCCCTTCGGTATACAGGGTCCAACGTATAACAAGGAAGATTTCAGTAAATTTTTCTGTTCTGAATTGGTCGCTGCAGGTTTGGAACAAGCTGGATCCGTCGGCAAAGTGAATGCTTCGGAAGTGACGCCAATCGATCTGTGCCGCTGGAAAATTTATGACGACACATATTATCACTTGAAAGGGGATGCGACAAAAAGGATAAGCCGGTACAATTCACTTTCGCCTTCAAGGTGGGACGTTTAAGTTTTATCTGAATTCATGTGGATCGGTCAGCGGTTTCTGCACAGCACATCATTGAACGCACTGTGCTACTGTGACATTAGCTTCGTTATCAACACTGGAACCGCTGTTTCGATCCGCAAAATACGCTCTCCTAATGACAAATTGCGAAAGCCCACCGTTTGCAATTTTTCGATTTCATAAGGAATAAATCCCCCCTCCGGGCCGACGACAAGGGTCGTTGGCTGCGTTCTCTCAGCGACCGCTTCAGTGGCATTTTGGGGATGGGCAACAATTTTGCGGGTTTCTGCTGCGATTTCCGGTAGCTCATCTTCCACAAAAGGACGGAATCTTTTTCTTAAATAAACATTTGGGAAAACAGTATCTTTTCCCTGCTCTAATCCAAGAACGAGTGAGTGATGGATTTTGGTTTCCCCGAGAACCGGGCTGTGCCAGAAACTCTTTTCCACACGATTAGTGTGCAATAAATAAATATTTTTTACACCCATGGAAGTTGCGGCGATAAGCGTCCGGTTCAGAACACGGGGGCGTGGCAGCGCCATAATTAATGTGAGTGGGAGTGGGGCAGGGGGCGGGGATGTGAATTCGGTTTTGAGTGTAATATGATTTTTGTCCAAATCGAGGATATGCCCTAAACCGATCTTGCCGTTTTCTTTCCCCACAATCAAAGAATCCCCAACCTGCGCTCGATGAATATCACGCACGTGCTGCAGTCGCCGGCCGCTGAGACTAACGACATCTGCATCGACGAAATCTTCATCAAACAGCAGAATCAAATTCATTTTTTAGTCAGTATCATTAAGATAAGAAGTTTGTAGTGGAGACTTTAGTCTCTGTAAAATACGCCTGCTTCCTGGAAAAAAAGCTAAAGCCTCCACTACAAACTAATCCAGTATCCAAATTCCAGCATCTATTTGACAACCAAATTCACCAGGCGTCCCGGCACAGCGATGATACGAACGACTTTTTGGCCTTCGATACGTTTTTGAATGCCATCCAGAGCCAGCGCATTTTCTTCCAATGCTTTGCGGTCGGTTGCCTTTTCCGCCGCGATAAAGAGTGATTCACGCAGTTTACCGTTGATCTGAACGGGGATTTCCACCTCATCTGCGACCAGTCCATCCGGATCAGCAACCGGCCATTCGGCGACGAGTGGGGATGCATCGAATCCAATTGCGCGCCACATTTCTTCGCCGATAAATGGGCAAATTGGCGATATAAGTTTTACCAGCGCTTCGATACACTGGCTGAGCAAGGCATCGTTGTAAACGTTGGCTTTTGCCAAATAGTCGTTCAAGGTGTTGGTCAATTCCATGAGCGCACTGACAGCGGTATTAAAATGGAATCG
>QQUM01000515.1 GCA_008501545.1 Calditrichota bacterium | reverse complement strand
CAAAAAGTGCGGTGACTTTCCATGAGTCGGTTACCCATTGGGGCAAGCTGTTGGTAAAGGTTCGATAATACATCATTTGTTTATCCTTATATTTTGTTGGTGACTTTTTCCCTGCAGTTATACAATTCAAGTGCCATGTTTTGTAAATATGTTTAGCTTGAATAATAACAGGTAATTATGATATTTATCTCACTATTGTTGGATTTCTTGATTGTTCGTGATTCGGAACAATTGGCAGATGGTTCTGACGATTGGTGCAGCATTTTGACAGATATGCATGCGACTGATTGACTTTTCAGGATTTTCGGATGTTCCGTCTCAGATGTGCTGAGTGATTTATTTACTTTTATCACTGCCATTTCTTGTTTATTTTGAAGGACTGATAAAATGAATAAGGGTAGTAATTCATGTCGCAAAAATATCTCGATTACTGTGGTTCTCGAAACTCAGCAACAATTGATTTCCCGTTTGATGAATACGTCATGGTGTTTAAAGTAATGGGAAAAATGTTTGCACTCACCAATATACAAACGTTTGAATCGGTGAATTTGAAATGCGATCCGGAATATGCACGGGTGTTGCGTCAACAACACTCAAAGGACATTAAATCCGGATATCACATGAATAAAAAACATTGGAACACGGTGTCGCTCGTTGGTGATTTGGACGACCAATTGGTATTTGATTTGATCGATCATTCGTGGCAATTGGTCGCGAATGGACTAAACCGGGCATCGCGTCAGAAGCTGGGGCTGTTGTAATGCTGGATTATCTCATTGTCGGCCAGGGGATCGCCGGAACTGTTTTAGCTGACTTCATACTTGCACGGGGGAAAACCATTTGTGTTGTCGATGACAATGATCCAAATGCATCGACAAAATTAGCGATTGGCACATGCAATCCGGTTACCGGCAACAACTTCGTTAAAACATGGCTGGCAGACAGCATTTTCCCCTTTGCGCGACAGTTTTACGAAAGATTGGAAACAGATTTTGGCGAACGGTTTTATTATCCCAAAAAGCTTTACCGCATTTTCCCCGATGAAAAACGCAAGGCAAAATGGTTGCGGAAGTGTGGGCAACCGGAGTATGCAGCCTTCGTTGCTGAGTCGGAAATTGATGCCCAGCTTTCGAAATGGTTGCATATCCCCCTCGGGAGCATTGAAATCAAACAGGCAGGTTTCGTCGATACGAAGAAGCTGCTCGAAAGGTATCGCACACGCTTGCAGGAAAATGGCTTGCTTCGGGAGCGAAAATTTGATTTTGCGGACCTGCTGTTTGAATCCACTTTCGTAAAATGGCACGATTTGGCTGCAAAGCGCATCATATTTTGTGAGGGCAGTGCAGCAACGAATAATCCGCTGTTCCGTGACTTGCCTTTTTCACTCAACAAAGGCCAGGTTTTCACGCTGAGAATACCAGACTTTCCTGACGATGCTATTATAAAAAAGAAATGCATCGTTTTGCCATGGGGCAAGAGCGTATTTAAGGTCGGCGCTACGTATGAAGCTGCTTATGAAAATTTATTACCGACAGAAACAGGCAAGGAAATCCTGACGGGGCAACTCAAAGATTTATTTAAAATTCCTTTTGAAATCATCGATCATGAAGCAGGCATACGTCCGGCTTCAATCGATCGCAAACCATTGATTGGTATGCACCATCAACAAAAATTGGCAGGTATTTTTAACGGTTTCGGGGCGAAGGGCTTAACCTTGACCCCCTGGTTTGCACGGCACTTTGTGCACCATCTGGAAGATGGTATACTCCTGATGGATGATGTGAGCATCCGGAACCATCTGCAGCGGACTGTTCGCAATCGGTAATCTGAGTGGTCATAACTCCCCAAGGTTTAAAATTGTGATGCCAGCGTGCATTGGTTTTAAATGAGCATCTGCAATCCATAAATGGCTTGCACTCCATTTAGGGGCACATCGTAAATCCTGGATGCCTGGGAATTCATGTGTTCTGTTTGTATTTACAACGAAAAAATCTATATTCAATGCTCTTACAGGATTCTCGTTTATTAATAGATTCAATGTGTGGTAAGTGTCTTCGATATTTCACTTTATTTTTCGTAATCTTGGTTAATTTGCATGCCAGAAACAAAAAATAAACCCAATCAATCTTCCGGAAACAGTATAGGGCGCAGCGCCGGTGTCGTGAGTATTGCGATTATGACATCGCGGTTGTTGGGTCTGGTTCGGGAAAAGGTTATTGCGCAGTTTTTCTCTGCAGCCGTTGGAGCCGATGCGTTTACTGCCGCCTTTCGCATACCCAACCTGATTCGGGAATTATTCGCCGAAGGGGCATTGAGCAAAGCCTTTATAGCAACATTTACGGATACCGAAGCAAAAGAGGGCCCCGAGGCTGCGGAAGTCCTGGCCAATCGGATATTCGTCCTGGCTGCTTTGGTATTAAGCATCATTACAGCGATTGGTATTTATGCGACACCATTTATCGTGCGCACGATGTTGCCCGGGGAGGGTTTTGCATTGTCGCTCGACCCACTTGGGCATGTTGGTTTTACGACGAAGGGCGAGTTGACCATTTTTTTAGCCCGCATCATGTTTCCCTTCCTGATGCTTGTTTCTTTCGCTGCAATCGTCATGGGCATTTTGAACACAAAAAAGATTTTTGGTGTTCCGGCGCTGGCGTCCGCGTTTTTTAATATCGGAGCGATTGCCGGTGGTATTGCTGGCTATTATTGGGGACCGGGTGTAAATCTCCACCCTTCCACTGGCCTCGCGGCAGGCGTACTTGCGGGTGGTTTTATGCAGTTTGCTGTGCAATTGCCAAGTTTATGGAAAACCGGCTTTCGTTTTCGATTTTCCTTTAGTTTACGCAGCAAGCGCGTGCAACAGGTGATGCTGCTCATGGGGCCGGCAATACTCGGCGCGTCAGTCTTTCAGCTCAGTATATTCATCAATTCAATTTTCGCTTCTGAAGGTGCAGGGTGGATAACCTGGTTGAGCCGGTCGTTTCGTCTCATGCATCTGCCACTCGGCATATTTGGTGTCGCGATTTCCACAGTTGCACTCCCAAATTTTGCCCGTTTTGTCTCCAGTGATGATCCTGACGGTTTCCGTGACAGCCTGCAACGGGCATTGCGTTTATCGTTTTTTCTCACCGTCCCTGCAACCATTGTTTTGATGATTTTGGCAGAGCCCATCTGCAGAATTATTTTTGAAGGCGGCAAAACCGGACCTGTGGATACAGTGCAAACGGCAAATGCCTTGTTTTTTATGTCATTGGCAATTGCAGGGTATTCGGCAACGAAAATCACAACGGATGGTTTTTATGCGTACAAAGACACACGTACCCCGATGTTCATCAGTATTTTTACAGTGGGATTGAATATTCTGCTGAACTATGTTTTTGTGTACCACATTTTTCATACACACTGGTCGCTGGCTCTTTCCACAGGCATCACACAGAATTTGAATTTTCTACTTCTGATCTTTTTTCTGCGAAGAAAGGTTGGCGGTTTGAATGGAAAAGCGCTCTTCCGATTTATCCCCGGACTCGTCCTGAGTAGCGCCGTGTTTGGCTGGCTGATTTACACCCTGAATTGGGTTTTTGATATCTATTTGGATACAGAAAATTTATTTATGGAATTGGTAAAGCTCGTGCTGACGCTGGGTATTGGGGGCGGTGTTTTCATGCTCAGCAGTTATCTTTTAAAGCTTGATGAAGCCATCAGGATTCTGGGGGTTTTAAGAAGGCGATCACATTAACTGAAACATTCATT
>QQUM01000020.1 GCA_008501545.1 Calditrichota bacterium | reverse complement strand
GGAGGATTTTTTTAAAAGACGAATTGGCATAGTTTGCTATTTTGAATTTTTTTGATCATCGATGCGCATTATAATTTTAAAATTTCCAGCAGCGCTTTTTGCGATTTATCAGAGTGAATCGAACCCAGTGCTCTCACGGCAGCTTTTCGAACGTCACTATCCTGATCATTTTTTACCGTGAATAAAAGTATGTCGACAGCGGCATCATCTTTTATATCACCGATTGCATAGACAGCACTTTTTCGCAATGCAGGGTCTGCTTCGGATTTCAAAATTTGCCCGAGCTGTTGCAGCGCCTCGTTTTTTGGCGAATGTTCAGCAATTTGATACAAGGCGGCTTTTTTCACCTCGGGATGTTTTGTTTTCTGATAGATTTCCAGCAGGCCCTTTGCATTCATCTTGTTCAAATCTGCGTATGCATACAATGCGGCTTTGGCCACATCCTTATCCGGATTTCCCATCGCTTCTTTGTAGAGCAGCGGGCCAGCTTTGGGTGATCTGCTGTCCGCAATCGCATAGAGCGCTGCTTTTTGTACTTTGATGCTTTTGCTTGTCTGCATGATGTTTTGCAGTGCGTCAAATGCTTTGGGTGATTTTGTGTCGCCAAGTGCGTAAACTGCTGCTTTCTGTACATTTTCATCCTGATTGTGCTGTGCAGTCCGTGCCAGTATGTCGACTGCGGCTTCACCTTTTTGATCGGCAATAGCATAAAGCGCCGCTTTTTTAACTGAACTGTTCTGTGCGTTTTCTAAAATTCTTGCCAGTGCCATTTCTGCCTGTTTTGTTTTCATGTCACCCAGTGAATAGGTCGCCGCTTTTGCCAGCGAAATTTCCGATTCGGCAAGGGCGATTTTTTCCATTATTTGGATAATTTTTGGAGCTTTCGAATCCTCCAGCGAATACAACGCTGCCTTGCGCAAAGTAACGGGCGCATCTGATTGAATAATGCGGGTAATTGCAGCCGTTGCATTCGGTGTTCGATGGTCGCCGAGTGCATGGATTGCTTTTTTGCGCAAAGATGGACTTGCGTTGCTCTCCGCGATAGCAATGAGCTTGTTCATTGCTGATTCCGATTTGAAATCAGCAAGCATGTAAATGATCGAACCCTGGATTTTCTCACTCTTTGTATCTTCATAAATGGTGAGTAGCGTGGATAATGCCTGTTCCTCGCCAATATCTGCCAGAGCATAAATTGCCTGCAATTTTATATCATCATCCTGGCTTTGCTGCATCTGTTTTAGATACTCTTCATAGGATTTACTCAGTGAGCCGGTTTTTGCCAGAATATTGCCCAGTTTGATCATTTCCTGTTTGGCATTGTCTGTCCATGAGCTGCGCGGGTGTTTTTTTACGAATTCATCGTAGCATCTGAATACTTCTTCAGCCGGATGATTGATTTTTGCGCGTGAATAACAAATCCAGTATTCAGCGTCATCAACATAGCTGCTTGAGCTGAAGTTTACGGTAAAATCCTGCATCGCCTTGAGAGCGTTTTCCCAATCCTGGTCGACCACCAGATCGTAGGCCTGTTTGTAGGCTTTTGTGTCGGCTGTTTGCGTGCTTAAAAAACTGAAAAGACTTGTTACAGGTGCACCGGCTTTCACTGCGGTATTGCTACCATAACTCGCGAACAGAAGCAGGGCAAGCAGAATTGAGAGATGTTTTCTGTGAAAATTTGATGGAGCCATTTTTTTCTCCTCTATAGTCGAACATTTGAATTTTCAATTTTTAATTTTGGACCAGGGACATGCGTTTTGTTTGTGCGTAATTGTTCCAGATTGATTTTTAGCAAAATTGAGCGCCCTTCAATTGCACTTTGCACGAATTCGATTCCCGGTATATCATTCTCTTCCTCGAGGTTGGCCAATTGCATGAGAATGAGTTCCAGCTCCGAAATAAGTGCGAGCAAACGTGTTGCATTTGCTTCGGAAAGGTCATGCTTCAGGGCGGCAGCTTGGTTTATGAGATCATTTGTAAGCGCTTTGTTGTTTTTTAAATCGAGAATAAAGGGATCTTCATTTTTTGTGTCAAAATTTGTGATACCCAGCAGGAGCAGATTGGTTTTTTCGAGATAAGTGCTTGTTTGCTGTTGCAAGGCAACCGGAATACCGGATTCTGCGGTTGCAACGAGCACTGGATTATTTTCCTGGCCGTTCTGCGAAAGGTAGAACTTCCCGATGAAAATGCCGATGCACAGCATGACAAGTGCTGTCCCGATTTGCATTCCCGGGCGTCTCGTGCCTGCTGCCACCAGCCATTGCTTAATATTTTGCAGAAATGGACGCTTATTGACGACCGCCCCTTTTTCCTGGACTAATTTTACTTGTATATCACCCCAGAAACCATCCCAGAACGCTGGTTCAGGCTCAGTTCGTTCCCGCTGCCCCATAAATCCGAGAGTTGCCCGCAGGTGCTGCAGTTGATTGCGGCATTGTGGGCACTTTTCTAAATGTTGATTTAATGCCGTCTCTTCTTTTTCAGATAGTTCATTGTAGAGGGAGAGTGCACCATATTTTTCGTATTTCTTGCAAGAATTCATTCTGAAGCCTCCAGACCGAGGTCCTTACGGTAAAATGCTAATTCTTTTTGTAACTTGTGAACTGCGCGGAAAAGGAGTCCCTTCACTGTGCCTTCGGCAATTTGAAGTGTAGCCGCAATGTCTTTCAATGGGAGATCCTTGTAGTGGCGCAGCACAAAGACAGAGCGTTCACGATCAGACAAACTTTGTAGTGCAGTATTGATGTGCTGTTGCGCAAGCCCGCTATCCGTTGACCTTTCCGGGTTGCTATGGATGTGCCCGCCATCGAACGATATGTTTTCACTTTGTTCACGTGAAAAATCTTCTTTTAATTTCATAGCAGTCAGTGCTTTTTTACGTTTTTTGTTGATGCATAAATTGACGGTTATTCGGTACAGCCATGCATTCAATGTGCTTTCACCGCGAAATGTATGCAGTGACCGGAACATCTGCACAAAAACATCCTGTGCCAAATCTTCAGCGTCGTGGTGGTTTCCGGTTAAATCGAGTGCAAGATAGTAGATGTTCCTTTTGTGCTTTTCGACAACTTCACGGAACGCTGTTTTGTCGCCATCACGAATTTTTTGAATTATCTGTTGCTCGTCAAAACGCATATTTTCCCTTTCCGCATTGAGAGACGCGGGAGAGGTGTGATAGGTTTACAAAAGGTGTGAAAAATTTTGCAGATTATGATTTTAATATTTGTGTATGCGCCGGAAACAGAGGTCTGTTCTGTTCAGCAAGTTTATCAAGCATAATTTTAAACCACACTGTAAATCGCTCCGGATGGGATTTCATCTCATCATACATGTCGTCCAGGCGTTGCCAGCGAACAGCGTGCACTTCCTTCGGATCAGGGTGGACTGCTCCCTCGTATTCACCGACAAAAACGTGATCGAGTTCGTGTTCGATCAAGCCATCGTCAAAATTCGTTCTGTAAATGAAATTAAATATTTCTTTAAAAGTGCCATGAATGCCCAGCTCCTCACAAAGCCGGCGTTTTGCGGCCTGATCCGTCGCTTCCCCGGGGCGTGGGTGGCTGCAACAGGTATTTGTCCACAGCCCACCGGAATGATACTTCGTGAAGGCACGTTGTTGCAACAATAGTTCACCGGCTTTGTTAAAAAGCATGATGGAGAATGCACGATGCAGTTTACCTGACTTGTGTGCAGTCAATTTTTCTTCGATACCGATTTCCTGATCATTTTCATTAAACAGTATGACATTGTCTTGCA
>QQUM01000190.1 GCA_008501545.1 Calditrichota bacterium | reverse complement strand
AGCGTAATAAAGGATGAATTCAAAATCGACCGATTCTTTGGCTATGCCGTCAATGCCATAGACATTTTCTTCACCTTCTACAGGTGTTGTGTTTACGGTGAAATTACGCCAGGGGGCTTTCCCGAAATACATTTCAAATTCAATAAGTGTGTTAATTCTTTCAACGACGGCTTCGCCTGCTTCTCCTTTATGTTTCTGTGTGTAACCTATAAAAGCCGGAATCGCCGTGGACACTTCAGCCACGCTTGGCGGGAGCGTCGAAATTTCTTCAACATAAACACCTGGGGTTTTGTATGTGGCCATAGTAGAATTCCTCCTGGAATTAGAATGTGGTAGTGAGATATTTCACAATGTGAAAAAGCCGGTCCTCGGGCGGTTCTTGCCCGTTCACCGATTGTGCTAAGTTATTAATTGCCGGAAGCGGCAGTGTTTCGATGACAGGATCATTATTTAGATGAAGCTGTAAATTTTTTTTTGATCGCTGTTTACAGGAAATCAATTTTTCGGAGATAAATGCAGTGAGATGCAGATTCGGATAGCGTTCTTTGAGTTCAGTTGCGATTTCATCATCCGGATTGTTTGAAACCGAAACTTCTTCAAATACAACCTTGTCTTCGGCGCCGTTGTCTTTTATCGTAAGCTGGTTGGCAGTACTGCTGTTATCAATATCTGAGATAACATAATACAGCCATTTGGCTTGTTTGCTTTTAAAGGAAATATGATATGATTTTGCTGAATTCAGTTGTTCAGGGAAAGAATTATCGAAAATTAGCTGCACATGGGAGAAGATATTGTTTTTGATCGCTGCTTTGATCGGGTATGTCACACTGAACATATGGTTCACATCCATATCTACCGTGTTGACTGTTATGACTTTCGACTTGAGATCCACACGGTCCGGTGTTGCCTGTGGCAGGTCTGCAAGAACAAAATCATCTTTGGCTAAACCTTCCGCCAGGTGGTCATGCAGTGTAAATTCATCTTCAACTTCCGGTGAATCCACATAAAATTTGTCTGTGGCGAACAGAGTGCGTGACCCAAGGCTGAGTTGCTCAGCGTCTGGCGTGTTGCGAAAAATCGGGTTCTCGTTCTCTTTAAATTCAGTCAAATCAGTAAACCAGCCAAATGCTGTATTTTGCAATCGAAGGGTGAAGTCAAATGTGCTCCCATCCTGAAAGGGCAGGAGGGGTGTGTTGTCGGCGTTGACCTGCATAAATACGTTTATTCCGTTGGTATGAAACTTGGGGATGCACCGGTGTTTGTTAAGCAACTGCTGCGTTTCAGGCGTCATGGTTAATAAGAAATCGTTACAGCGTTGATCAGTATAAAAATCATGTTTTATATTTAGAGAAAACAAAAGTTTGTGGCTTATGCTCATAGCTTGATGGTTCTCTCTTTTATTTCTTTTACCTTCGGTGCGCTACGATCCTGAAATACAACCATTCTTACTTTATATAAAATGGAAGGGAGATATGAAGTTCGCAATGCCCCCCAGAGCTCATTTTGCTCACTCAAAGACTGTGTTGTAGTTTCAAGCATGATTTGATCGACTGTATCCGGAAGGTCGGGTGCATTTTGGTGATCGAAGACGCGTTGTTGTTGAAAGTACTGAATTATTGAGGAGAGATTACGCAGGCTGTCTTCATATTTCTGAAATCGAGCAACAAACAGGACATAAAGGTTCATTCTGATTTCCGGGAGTACTTTTTGAGTACCAGTTGGCAGATTGGCCATATAAGGATCTGCTGAACGCAATGTTTTTTCTTCTTCGATATTGATGAGAAGAACCGAGACAGCACCACTTTTAAAGGCGACAGGATCCATTTTCTCACCATCGATAAAGACAACTTTGTCTTCACCAGACAGATCTGACGATGCACCGGTCTCCATTTTTAAATGGTTGTTTAAATTGTCCTTGAGAAAACGCAAGATCGTATTGATCATTTTTAAAACTCAAGCAATTCGTCGCGTACATGAGGGAAGTAGATGAGAGTTTTTTACGTGAAAATCCGGGCGGTGAAGTACGAACCCACATCTACTTATGTTTTAAACTGAAAAGCATTCTGTGAGACTTATTGAGACGATTCAGAAAAATATTGAAAAGAAAAATATAGATAGATATAGAAAAATAATAACTGATATAAAATAATGTAATAAACCATTTTCACAAATTGTTTTTTAAATATTTTGCAAATAGAAAAATATGAGGGTGAATTTCAATGTTTTCGATAAGATTTTTGCGATTACCAAATAAACTCATTATTGCAAGTCGCCCGATTCAAGCAGAGCGGAAAAACACGCAATAATTTCTCAGGAAGTGTAAGAAAAATAATATTGGTGAAAGATTGATGAACGTGGGGGCACAGCACAACAATATGATGTTTTTTGTGTGATTTTAAAGCGATGAATTTATAATATCTTGAATGAAATATAATTTGAGGCGATAAGCATAAATTATTTAATGTGGGATTTTGATTTTACGACAGGATTTTCTTACAATATCATTGGCTTAAGGCACTCTCCATAAGCCCCATTTGGATTTTTCTTAATTCAAGATCGATTTGGGAATAACTATTGAATCTTTCATCAATATCCCAAACAATTGTGCGGTTGATAATTTCCTGCCAAATCGGACTGACGAGGTCAACACCATGTTCGGACAGGGGAGAGATACTGATTTTTTTTAGGTCAGAAGGTTGTTTAATGTTGCTGGCTGAATTATATGGGTGGTCGCCTGTTAGAAGTTCATAAATAATGATGCCCAGGGAATAAAAATCCGAACGCATGTCGAAGGTTGTTTGCCCGAACATCTCGGGTGCAAGATAGCGCCAATATCCCGGATAAAGCACAGCGCCTTCATGCATTGGATTCTCTGAAAATCCAAGAATCCGGAAATCGGTGATGCTGATTTCCTGTGCTTCATTAATCCAGATATTGCCAGGCTTTAGATTCAAGTGCAGAACATTTTTGTGCTGAGCGTAGGCAAGGGCTCGAATGATTCTTTGTAATAACTCCTGAATTTTCGATTCTTTGGTCTCAGGTTCAAATTCTATTTCGTTTATGTTTTTGCCTGCAATATATTCTCTGACAAAATAGAACATGTTTTTATGTTCACCCATATCGTACAAATTTGCGATATGGGGATGGTTGAGGCGGCCAATGGCACGAATTTGATCAAACAAATCCTGTCTGGCGTTTTTGTCCTGCAAAAATTTAATCGATTCTTTGACCAGCAATGTTTTGATGAGCACTGTACGCGAGAGTTGCTCGTCGAATGCGCTATATGTTGCATATGCGCGATGTTTTATTAAGCATTTTTTAATCTCAAAGCGACCGAGATGATAACTTTTGCCTTCATCTACCAGTTCCAAAGCTGTTTTCCACATGACTTCAAAATAGGGGATTTGCTTGCCCGGCAGAATATCCACCGGACTTCTTTGCAGCATCGATAATTCAGAGAGTTCATCTTCGGTGATTTCGTTTTCGCTATCATTCGTTGCAATGAGCAACATGCCTGCATCTGAATCACTTGTGGCATTTCGTTCGACTATTCTCAGGAGATGGGCGGCATGGAGAAATTCACCTAATTTAGCTCGCTCCGACTGGCTTTCTTGAAAATTGCAGCGCCAGATTCCTGATAATAAACTGATTCGATGTTGCTTGCCAATTTTTTGATTGTATTCATCGATATGACGCAGGAGTTTTGTAATCGAAAGCACAAATTTTCCGAATTGGTCAGATAAAAGAATAAAACAGGCGCCAGCTC
>QQUM01000437.1 GCA_008501545.1 Calditrichota bacterium | reverse complement strand
CAATCGCCGTCGCGATTGCCCAGCGGAAAAACTCGGCACCAATTTCATAAACATCCTGAATATTGAACTGCACGACAGGATGCCCGGCCGCAACAAGCGCATCGATTTCCTCGTCAAGTGATGGATCTTCAACCAGGTTCAAATAGACAAACAAGCGATCCTGCGCATAAACTTCCGGCTTGCCAATTGGTTCAGTCGTTACCGGTAAGATTCCCCGGTTTTCTTTTCCGCTGCTTTCTGCAACAAGCTGCTCGACCCATGCACCAAGTGGCTGAAGCGTTTTCGTCGTAACCAGGGTGACTTTATCGCAGCCACTTTTTGCCAGCTCACCCATGACAACACCCAACCAGACGCCTGTGTTGCCCTCACGACCGCGGCATTGTTCAGCCATCAGCACAGTTTTATGCAAGAATTCGTCAAGATCGACACCGATTAGTGCAGCCGGAACCAGGCCGAAAAATGAGAGCGCTGAAAACCGGCCTCCGATATTGGGATTGTTGAGGAAAATCTTGCGAAAACCGTGCTGTTCTGCAACAGATTGTAATCCACTTCCGGGATCTGTTATCGCGACAAATTGCTCACCCGCATTCTCACCTGCATATGCTTTCACTTTTTGATAAAAGTACTTGAAAAACGAGATGGTTTCAACGGTTCCACCGGATTTTGTTGATACGATAAACAGCGTTTTTCGAATATCGATCTCATTTTCCCGCGCCAAAACAGCCCCGGCATCCGTGCTGTCCAAAACACTTAAATCAAGAAATCCATCCTTTACACCAATGACAAAACGAAAGACCTCAGGCGCCATACTTGATCCACCCATACCTAACAACAGTGCCTGGGTGAAACCGGCTGCGCGTATATCATCGACAAATGAGTTGATTTCCGGTAGGCTATTTTGCATTTCTTTTGGACTGTCAAGCCAGTCGAGGCGATTTGAGATTTCGGCGGGATCGGGCTTCCAGATCGTATGATCTTTTGCCCAGAGGCGTTGCAGAATATGGTTGTCTTTTAATTCCTGAAAGGCTTTCTCAACTGCAAGCTGATGAAAACCGAGTGAGGCGAAATTAGGATTTATATCGTTTGAAAAGCTTTTTTTTTTTCATCGATGCTCTGCATCAATTCGGCAAATGCATCCTGGAAAGAAACGATACCATCTTTCATTAGCTGAGTGGTTATTTTATCTAAATCAATACCAAGTGCTGCCAATTCGGCTAAATATTGTTTGGCCAAATCAAGGTCTTTCGTTACTGTATCTGCGACAACGCTATGATCTAAAATAGCGTCCAGCGTGGCAGGTGGCACAGTATTTACTGTTCCTTTGCCGATCAATTCATCAACATACATAACATCCGAATACGCCGGATTCTTGGCGCCAGTACTGCCCCACAACAACCGTTGGGGTTTCGCACCTTTTTCTGCAAGCTTTTCCCAACGTTCACCGGAGAAAATTTCCTGATAAAGTTCATAAGCAAGTTTGCAATTGGCAATGGAAATTTTTCCGAGCAATGATTCATTGTTTTGCTCCTGCAGGCGCTTATCAACAGGTCCGTCTACCCGGCTTACAAAATAGGAAGCCACTGATGCAATTTTGCTGATATCTTCGCCATTCCCGGCACGCTTCTCCAGGCCGGCAATATATGCATTCGCCACATTGCGGTAGGCTTCATTGGAAAAAATCAACGTTGAATTGATATTAACACCCACGGCAATGAGTTCAGTCACAGCGGCGTATCCTTCAATGGTTGCCGGCACTTTAATCATTAAATTATCACGATTTACGGCTTCATTGTAGCGTTTCGCATCGGCAATCGTGCCCTCGGTGTCATGGGCCAGATCAGGACTCACTTCAAGACTTACAAAGCCATCTTCACCACCACTGGATTTGTAAACAGCCGATAATTCGTCACATGCATCAATAATGTCACGTAGCACGAGTTCATCATAGATTTCCTGCGTTGATTTCCCAGCCTGGACAAGTTCCTTTATAATCGGATCATATGTTTCTCCACCAGCGATTGCCTTATTGAAGATTGTGGGATTGGAGGTAATACCACGCAACCCGTCTTTCACAAGCTTCTTCAGCTCTCCTGATGTGAACAAATCACGATGGATATAATCCAACCAGATAGATTGCCCATGTTTCAAAAATTCTTTAAGTTTTGCCATAGTTTCTCCTTTTTGTATGATTTTTAAGTATAGGACCAAACAATAAATAATGTATAAAAAACCAACAGCCCGGCGCCAACGCTTTTTTGCATCGTCCCTGATGACTTAAAAAGTGGATAAAGCATTAACGTCATAAAAAATTGGACGCCTAACTCGATATGAACAGCCGCGTTGATTTCACGTATGGCAGCAACGCCTCCTAACACAACAAGTGTATTTATAATATTGCTCCCGATGACATTTCCAACACCAATTTCAAATTGCCCTTTGGACATGCTTGCGACGGATGCTGCAAGCTCAGGCAATGATGTACCAATTGCAATTATTGTCATACCGATAACGGCATCACTTACCCCGAGCCATTCCATAATTGGAATCGAATGATCAACGATTAGCCAGTTCGAGCTCGCAATAAGTAAAGCTAATCCGACGACGACATGTGTAGTGCTTTTTATCCATTCCGGATCATTCTTATTTATTTTATTGCCGTTTCGTTTCTTGTCATTATTCGCCCGATGCAAGGCACTCCAGAAAAAAGCGACACCCCCCGCCAGCAGCAGCCAGCCTTCCAGGTGGGAGACGGTTCCATTGCCGGCAATTATTATTAATGCGAGGGTTACCACACCCAGGACCAGGAGATCCTTCTTAAAAACTCTCCGTTCTACAGCAAGTGGCCCGAGACAGGCAGAAACACCGAGAATTAAGCCAATATTCGCAATATTACTCCCGATGATATTCCCGATGGACATGCCATCGAGATCTTCAGCAACAACAGCCACGACACTCACGACAAATTCCGGTGCCGACGTACCGAGAGCAACGACAGTCAGTCCAATAAGGAGAGGGCGTACACCCAAATTTGCTGCAATTTTCGAAGCGCCGTCAACCAACCAGTTAGCACCAAAATTCAACAACACGATACCAAGGGCGACAAGGGCAAAATCAATGGTTATATTCATTTGATTTCTCAGGAATTAAAATCCATGCATTATTCAGTATCGGTAAAAAAACACCCAAACAGGATAAAATTGGGTTTCTCCAACAAGTATGCATAAGTCGAACACAGTGCCATTGGTTTGGTCGAAATATTTCAATTAGGGAGCAACTGAGATACAGGCTCAAAGACAGTCTTACAAGTGGAAAATCGTCTTTTGTAAAGGATACACTGTTTAAAACAATCAAAAACATTATCATCCAAATCTAAAAGAATGAATGAAAAATTCAATTTCAAATATAAATAGTTTATTTTAAAACTGTTATATAAATTTTTACTTCATTATGAATATTCATCGGCCCGGCGCGATTTATATAATAGTACCCACGTGCATATTATGGCTGCCAGCGCAAGCAAACCGGAACAACCATACATTATATTCCATAAAACTGGTAAAGTCCGGGGAACTATTTTAGGTGCTACACGAAAAACAGTTGCTATGTTAATCAAAAAGAAGCTCCAGGTTACAAGCTCCGGTTTTTTTATAAACTTCACACCGACAAATGCCGGCACCATGCGAGGTGCCATACCAAGAATTAAATTGGTAATAAATCCCAATAAATAAATATGCCGAATGGCATCATCAGCGAAAAATCGGGAACCAT
>QQUM01000637.1 GCA_008501545.1 Calditrichota bacterium | reverse complement strand
AAAAATCCCGGACTGTCTTTCACGACGATTGCCGTCTTGCCGATTGCCCGTGAAAATTCAACCAGACTGACGATGGTTTCGTCGCTGCTTTTATTACCGCGGATGACTTCGACCAGCGGCATGCGGTGGACAGGATTAAAGAAATGCAATCCGGCAACCTTTTCCGGCCGTTTTGTCGCGCTGGCCATTTCCGACACTGGCAGGGAAGAGGTGTTTGATGCGATAATCGTTTGTTCAGGAACAGTCTTATCCAGTTCTGCGAAAACTGTTTTCTTGATATCGAGCTTCTCAATGATCGCTTCAATCACCAGATCGACTTTGTTGAAGCCTGAATAATCCGTCGTTCCGGAGATGAGTCCCATTTTTTCATTCATTTCGCGTGGTTTCAGTCGGCGTTTTTTCACCATGCCGGAGAAAACGGATGATGCCTGTTCCATGCCTTTGGCAATTGCTGTGAGATTGATATCTTTCATTCGCACCGGATAGCCTTTATGGGCCATAAGTTGTGCGATACCGCCACCCATTACACCGGCACCAAGGACGCCAACGCGCTGAAAAATAAGTGCATCCCCTTTAAATTCCGGAGCGCCATTATCTTTTTTAAGTTCTTCTGTGAGATGATAGACTTTGACAAGATTTTTACAGACGGGTGTTACGACCAGCTCACCCAGAAATTTCGCTTCAATACCCAAACCTTCCGACAGTGAGGTATTCATGCCTTGCTGCACAGCCTCCAGGGCACGCAGCGGAGCAGGGTAGTGGCCTTTTGATGTTTTCAAGGTCATCTTCCTGGCTTGATCAAAAAGAACTTTGCGGCCGAGTGGATTTTTCTCCAACAGATAAGACTGCATATTGTTTTTGCGGTTTCGCCTCTTTTCTACACGTGCCTTGCCGGCCGGGGTCAGTACATCTTCAACGAATTTATAAACAGCTGGCAATACTTCTTTGTCCGGAATTTCAGCTGGAATGACCTGATCGACAACACCATCACGCAATGCTTTTTTTGCATTAATTCTGCGGCCGGTGAGGATATAATCCAGAGCTTTTTGGATGCCGATCAAACGTGGCAATCGCTGTGTGCCGCCCCAGCCGGGGAGAATGCCGAGCATAACTTCTGGCAATCCAATTTTAACATGGGATTTATCGATGGTAATTCGGTAATCGGCTGCGAGTGAAAGTTCAGTGCCGCCTCCCATGCAGGTACCATTGATAAATGCAATTTTCGGCATTGGTAAATAACTGAATTTGCCAAAAATTCGTTGGCCCTCTTTGCCAATTTTTTCGCCCTCGGCAGGATCTGTGATGTCTTTAATCCCATCAATATCAGCGCCAGCGATGAAGTTGGTTTTTTTGCCACTTGTTAAAATAAGTGCACGCATACTGGTGTTGTCCACCAATTCATCGCAGACAGATTCTAATTCACGTAATACTTCTTCATTAAATATATTGACCGATTTACCAGCCATATCGAAAAGCAGCAAGCCGATGCCGTCTTTTTCCGTCAATTTGAAATGACTTGCTTTTTTCTTACTTTTTTGAGGTGTGGTTTTGGGAGTTGTTTTTACTGTTTTTTTAGCTGCCGGTTTGGCGCTTGATTTTGCTGTTGTTTTTTTGGATGCCGTCGGTTTGGTACTTTTTTTTGCAGGAGAAGATTTTGTTTTTTCCGCCGCATCGGGACTTACTTCGTCCTGTGTTTTCTTTTTATCTTCAGCCATTTTGTCCTCTTAAGTTATCTGTGTAAAATTTTTGAAAATCCTCATGGTTTTTCGATGCCAGGTTTTTGTCGCATCTTTGAAAGACAATTCATCGCCGTTCAACAACCATTGCAGCGCCCTGGCCACCACCGATACAAAGGGTTGCCAATCCGAGATTCAAATCACGGCGTTGCATTTCTTTCAACAGTGTGAGAACCAGGCGCGCACCCGAGCTGCCCACAGGATGGCCAAGCGCGATGGCGCCGCCATTCACATTCAAAATCTCCCGATCGATTTCACCGGTCGCTTTATCCAGTCCGAGCCTTTCTTTTGCGACTTTGTTGTCCTTAAATGCGATTTCGTTGGCGATAACCTGCGCTGCAAAAGCCTCGTTTAATTCCATCAACTGGATGTCGGAAAATTTTACGCCTGCCTTTTCGAGCGCTTTCGGGGAGGCCAGTGCTGGCCCGATTCCCATTCGTTTTGGATCGACGCCTGCGGCGGCATAGCTGCGAATGTATCCCAGGGGCTCATAGCCCAATTCTTTCGCCTTGTCGGCGCTCATAATGAGCATGCATGCCGCGCCATCAGTAATTTGGCTGCTGTTTCCCGCTGTAATTGTCCCATACATTTTATCGAAAAACGGTCGCAGTTTTTGCAGCGATTCATTTGATTGGTCTTTGCGAATTCCGTTGTCCTCGTGGACGGGCATTTTATATTTTGGTGGTGGGTAGACAGGCATCATTTCTTCCCGCAATTTGCCCAGATCGGTTGCCTGTGTGGCACGTTGGTGGCTGAGGAGTGCAAATTCGTCCTGTGCTTCCCGTGATATCGAATACTCTTTTGCCAGGACTTCTGCTGTTTCGCCCATATTCAGGTTGCAGATTGGATCCGTCAAACCCAATTGCAGGCCGATGATTGGTTTGAAATGTTTTGCACGCAATTGGGAGAAGGCGGCCAATTTTTGAGCAGTGGTCTTTGCTTTCATGGCAGCGCCCATCACGTTTGCATAACTTTTGGGATAAAGCAAAGGTATATTACTCATCGATTCTGTTCCACCGGCGAGTATGATGTTTTCATCCCCGGCTTTAATTTTCAACCAGGCCAGCGCCAGGGCTTCCATACCGGAAGCGCAATTTCGTCCAACGGAAAACGCTGGTGTTTTCATGGGAAGTTTGGCCATGAGGGCAATAACGCGGGCAATGTTTGCTGCATCGGGTGGTTGCGCTATATTACCAAAAATGACTTCATCGATAATCTCCGGGTCAATCCCGGTACGTGTAACAAGCTCGGATAAAACATGGCGTCCCAGTTCTTGTGCAGATAAATCGTTAAACAACGTTCCTGCTTTGATAAATGGGCTTCGTAATCCGTCAACAATGACAACATCTCGCATGGGATAAGTCCTTTACTCACTTTGAATTGTTATTTTTTATTTGCATACCGGAAAGAAAAATTTCGGCAATTTGGTTTGCACTTTCAGTCAGATCATATTTCTTGTTTTTTGCTAAAATTAGAACGGTCGAGAATTCATCCAGTGCACCGAAGAGGACACGTTTTGCAATACCACGATGAATATCCTTGCGGATGAGATTTTTCTCCTGGCCTTCTTCAAGTATTTCATCAATAAGATTAAGATAATCCGCGATACTGGATCCCGCATATTCCTTAATGAATTTGTTGCTTTGCCTTAACTCCAGCTGCACCATCGCCGCGATATCCGGTTGTGTTTCAACCATTTGCAAGTGTAAATGGGCAAATTTGTTCAACTTATGGACAGGGGAGTCGAGGACAGCGAGCTGTTCACGGAAGTCCTTTATAATTCTGCCGACGCTCTCTTCAAACACAGTGATAAGTATCTCATCTTTGTTTTTGAAATATAGATAAATCGTCCCGTCTGCGACACCGGCCGTTCGGGCGATTTGAGAAATTTTTGCATGGTAAAATCCATTGGTTGCAAAGATTTTTGCTGCAGCGTGCAGGATCCGGTCCCGTTTTTCAGCCCGGCGTTCAGCGACTCTGGAATTTTTCATAGTGATTTTCGTTCTGTTTTATTAAATGAATGAGAGTTCAT
>QQUM01000352.1 GCA_008501545.1 Calditrichota bacterium | reverse complement strand
ATTCAAAACGCTTGATGGCGCCTCCTCAATAACCTTCTGGTGCCGTCTTTGAATCGAGCATTCGCGTTCAAACAGATGAACTGCATTTTTGTGGTGATCCACAAAAACTTGAAATTCGATATGGCGGGGTTTTTTCAGGAATTTTTCCAGAAATATCCGTGAATCACCAAAGGCAGCCCCGGCCTCGGATGCAGCACGCTCAAACTGGCTTTTCATATCTTCTGCTGATTCGACAACGCGCATGCCTTTGCCACCCCCTCCCGCAGCAGCTTTTAACAATACCGGCCAACCGATTTCTTCGGCCTTTTTTAACGCTTCACTGCTGGAGGATATGGCATCTTTTGTTCCGGGAATAACGGGCACTTTCGCCCTCTTCATCACCTTTTTTGCGGCTGTTTTATCGCCCATCAATCGAATAGCTTCCACAGGTGGGCCGATAAAGATCAGCCTGGCGTCAGCCACTTTTTGTGCGAAGTCGGCATTTTCTGATAGAAATCCATAACCCGGATGAATGGCGTCAGCATTGTTTTCTTTTGCAGCTTTGAGAATGGCATTCTGGTTTAGGTAGCTCGCTGTTGCAGGTGCCTCGCCAATGTGGACAGCCTCATCGGCAAGGCGAACATGTTTGCTGGCCTTGTCGGCATCGGAGTAGACCGCTACAGTTTTGATGCCCATCTCCCGGCAGGTGCGGATTACCCGTACAGCGATTTCACCCCTATTGGCAATGAGAATTTTTTTTATTGAGATCATTCAAGAAAACTTTGATTAGTGGATGAAGCTCGGCAGCGTTATAAAGCAATGCTTAATTTAATCTGTATAAAACGCTTCATTATGCGCCCAGGAAAAAACAAGCGTCATGACTTCAACTGACAAAACTATCGATTGCTTCCTGTTCGTCGTCAAAAAAATCAATAATGTTATCGATTTTTGCGATACGAATCAGGCTCATGACACGAATATTTGTATTCAATAATTTCAGTTGGCTATTCGTTTCCCTTGCCTGACGAATGCCGAACAGGATGGCGCCGAGACCGCTGCTGTCGGCATAATCCACTTCCTTTAAATCGATAACAATTTTTTGTTGTTCGCCATTCTGGACCAACGCCATGAGTTCGGTTTTCAGATCAGGCGCTACACTCGTGTCCAGCCGTGCTTCATGAATTCTCAGAATGTGAACACCGTTTACTTCTTCAACTTTGTAGTTCATATTTTCACCAGATTATGTTAAGTACGATGATAGATTACTGGAAATCCCACTTTCCACCATCGTGTATTCAATTATTTTTACAAAGGTATATTCCCATGTTTGCGTCTGGGATTTGAATCGACTTTGTTTTCCAACATGCGCAACGCCTCGATAAGTTCAGTCCGTGTGGCGGATGGCACGATGACGTCATCGATATAGCCACGCTCTGCTGCAATGTAAGGATTAGCAAACTTCTCTCCATATTCAGCGGAGCGTTTTTCCAGCACTTCTTCGGGATTTTCTGCCTGGTCAAGTTCTTTTTTAAAGATGATTTCTGCTGCTCCTTTGGGGCCCATTACGGCAATTTCTGCAGTAGGCCAGGCAAGATTTATGTCACCACGGATATGTTTAGAACTCATGACGTCGTAAGCACCGCCGTATGCCTTTCGCGTGATAACTGTGATTTTCGCTACGGTGGCTTCACAATAAGCATAAAGCAGTTTGGCGCCGTGACGAATAATGCCATGCCATTCCTGTGCTGTGCCGGGCAGAAATCCCGGAACATCTACAAACGTGATGAGGGGAATATTAAATGCATCACAGAAACGAACAAATCGGGCGGCTTTCACTGAAGCATCGATGTCGAGCACGCCGGCGAGTACCATTGGTTGATTGGCGATGATACCCACAGATTTACCGCCGAGCCGAGCAAAACCGACGATGATATTCGCTGCGAAATCCGCGTGCACTTCCATGAATTCGCCATCATCGACGACGTCTTTGATGATTTCCTTCATATCATAAGGCATAGTCGCTGATGTTGGAACGATAGCATCGAGTTCAGGGGATTGGCGGTCTGGTGGATCATTCGTTTCATGGCCGGGTGGATCTTCAGCGTTGTTTTGCGGGATGAAACCAACGAGTCTGCGAATATCCAGCAAGCATTCGACTTCACTGTTTTCATTAAAGTGAGCGACACCGCTTTTTTCTGCGTGTGTTTTGGCGCCACCCAATTCGTCGAAGGTCACATTCTCGTGGGTGACGGTCTTGACAACATTTGGCCCCGTAACAAACATATGGCTGGTTTTGTCTACCATAAATATGAAATCGGTGATGGCGGGTGAGTAAACGGCACCACCAGCACATGGACCAACGACAGCAGAAATTTGAGGAACCACACCGGAAGCCAGCGTATTGCGCAGGAAAATTTCGGCATAAGCACCCAGGCTGGCAACACCTTCCTGAATGCGTGCACCACCGGAATCGTTGATACCGATGACCGGGGCGCCATTTTTCAAGGCGAGATCCATAACTTTACAGATTTTTTCGCCGTGGGTTTCGGAGAGTGAGCCGCCGAACACCGTGAAATCCTGCGAATACACATAGACGAGCCTGCCATCAATGCGTCCGTATCCGGTTACAACCCCATCCCCATAATATTTTTGCTGATCGATACCAAATCCGTCCGAGCGGTGGCGAACCAGCATATCAAGTTCGCGAAAACTGCCTTTATCCAGCAGGATTTGGAGCCGTTCTCTGGCGGTTAATTTGCCTTTTTTGTGCTGCGATTCGATGCGTTTTGCACCACCACCCTGCAAAGCAGATTGTTTTTTTTCTTCGAGCTTTTTGAGTTTTTCGCTGTGCGGCATAGTGAACCAGATTGTTGAAAATATTAGATTTGTTGGTTGTTTGGGAAAATGTTATAGTAAGGAACAATGGAAAAAAATGCAATAGATTTGTGGAAGGTTCAGCGTAACATGCATGATTCATGCAAGGTTTGTGATGGGAGTCGGTTTTTTTTAAATATTGGCAGGCAGCATGTGTCCTCCTGTTTAATTAATTTCTGGGAAAATATTCGAATAACAATATAATCATCCATATATTATGTCAAGAAAATGTGTAATTTATGAATAATCCAGTTTAAAACAGAAATTAAAATTTAACAATTCTCAACTGACGGAAGTCTAATATACAATTTAATGTAAAATTTAAAGTTAAAGCGAGATCGTCCAATGCGCATTCTTCGGATTTTTATTTTTATTGTGTTTGCCTTGCAGGGGGCAGCACGTGCCCAATTCGATTCCACGCTCACTATTCACCGTTTTCAAAAGACACCGGTATTTGATGGTCTCCTCACTGAAACCGCCTGGCAAAATGCGACGATGGTGCCTTTGGTCAGCAGCTATCCGAATGAAAATGCAAAACCGAGTGAAAAAACCGAAGTGCGGATTGGCTATAACGACGAATATATTTTCGTTGGCGGCCACTTTTTTACAGAAGATGTTCTGGATATTCAGGCGAACTCATTGACCCGTGACAAGGCAGCCAGCAGTGATGACATGTTTGGCTTCATCCTCGATACATTTAACGACAATGAAAATGCATTAGCCTTTATGACCACACCAACCGGCATCCGATTGGATCAAACTGTATTCAACGATGCAGAGATTATCAGTGATGTCATGCCGATCAATGAATCCTGGAATACTTTTTGGGATGTGAAAACAAAAACAACCGAAGAAGGTTGGTTCATGGAGATGCGCATTCCATTCTCAAGTCTTCGTTTTCAAGATGTCGATGGCCATGTGAGC
>QQUM01000430.1 GCA_008501545.1 Calditrichota bacterium | reverse complement strand
GGATTTTCCATTCCCGCTCGCAATACTCTTGGCAATTTTCCGGCTAATTGAGCTCAAATTACGCTCAAGTTCACGCACGCCGGCTTCCCGTGTGTAGTCATGCATAATTTTTTGGATTGCTTGTTTTGAAAAAGTAACATTCTTTTTCTCGAGTCCATGGGACTTCAATACTTTGGGAATAAGGAAATTTTCAGCAATTGCCTGTTTCTCAAATTCGAGATAACCGGGCAATTCAATAATTTCCATACGATCCTGCAGGGGACGCGGAATCTGCCCACGGACGTTGGCTGTGGTTATGAACATGACATTGGAAAGGTCGTAATCAACTTCAAGGTAGTGATCGTTGAAAGCGCGGTTCTGCTCCGGATCCAAAACCTCCAACAATGCGGATGCCGGATCACCGCGAAAATCCTGACTCATTTTATCAATTTCATCCAGCAAGAAAACAGGATTGATCGTTTTCGCTTTTTTCATCGATTGGATGATTCGCCCCGGCATCGAACCGATGTAGGTGCGACGATGGCCGCGAATTTCAGCTTCATCACGAACACCACCGAGTGAAATACGCACAAAACTTCTTCCCATAGCACGCGCGATGGATTTTCCAAGAGATGTTTTTCCCACCCCGGGCGGACCAACGAGACAGAGAATCGGGCCTTTTAATTTTTTAACAAGCTTCAAAACAGCCAGGTGTTCCACGATGCGTTCTTTTGGTTTCTTCAAACCGTAATGATCTTCTTCCAGCAACTGGCTGGCTTTTGTCAGCTCGAGGCGGTCTTTTGTTTTTTTATTCCATGGGACCGAGACCATCCAATCAAGGTAGTTTCGAATGACAGAAGACTCTGGTGAGATGGGTGGTGAAGACTTTAATTTGTTCAACTCTTCCAATGCCTTTTTTTCGACATCTTTTGGCATGCCGGCTTTTGAGATCTTTTCCTGCAATTTTCCAAGTTCGCTATCCCCGCCGGGTTCATCGCCAAGCTCCTCTTTGATAACACGCATCTGCTCTTGCAAATAGAACTTTTTCTGTGACCACTGAATGTTGTCGCGTACCTTTTGATCGATCGATTGCTCGAGTTTAAGAATCTCACACTCTGAGGTGAGAAGATCGAGCAGCCTTTCCAATTGCGAGATAATGCCTGTTTCTTCAAGGATCTGTTGTTTCGTTTGTACATCCCGGTGCACGTAGCAGGAAATATAGTGTGCAGCGCGTGCGGGTGTTACGATTCCTTCCAGGGCAAGCAGAATTTCATCCGGTAATTTCGGGTGCAATTGCACATAATCCTTGAAAGCCGCAACCGTCTTCCGCGTGAGTGCGAGAATGTCCGGTGTTTCGATTTCCTCATCTTCCAGAAACTCAAGTTTAACTTCAAAATGATCACTCACTGGAAGAAATCGGGTTATTTTAGCTCGAATTACACCTTCGATAAGCACTTTCATCAAACCGTTAGGAAGCTTCAAGACTTGAATTATTCGCGCAACGACACCAAACCGGAACAAATCATCTTTCAGCGGTTCTTCGGCTTGCACATCTTTTTGCGCCGTAAGGAAAATAAATTTATCGAGTAGCATTGCTTCCTGAACAGCCCGCAGCGAGGGCTCACGGCCAACGAGCAATGGAAAAATCATGTATGGAAAGACCACAACCTCTTTTAGTGGTAAAACAGGTAAGCGGCTATTTATCAGAAATTCTTCCTCGTTTCGTAGGATAGTTTCCATGTTCATCCAATTTTTATGTAAAATTGATCCAACCGGCATGACAAAACGAAATTCCCGTGTGCAATCGCATTCCTTTTAAAAAACTGATAAAAATGATTATGGAAGAGAAGACAAACAGGTTTGGTAGCTTTTCCGGTGTTCGGTATTATGAGACTCACCATCCTGCTACCTTTGCGGTATCAGGCTGTTTTTTTTAATTTTTTCATTTTATAGATGGGTTTCTTCCCATTTAAAATGACATCGGTGGTAATCAAGCATGATTCCAGATCAGTTTTTGATGGAACATCGTACATTATTTCCATCATAACGCCTTCTAAAACCGATCGTAAAGCTCGCGCGCCTGTACCAAATCTGACTGCTTTATTGACAACAGCATCTAACGCTGCATCATCAAATTCCAATTTTACCCCATCGAGTTCTAATAGGCGAGTGTATTGCTTTGTAAGTGCGTTTCGCGGTTCGAGAAGGATTTGCTTTAACGCCTCTTCAGAAAGTTTTTCCAGAGAAGCGACAACAGGCATACGACCGATAAGTTCAGGGATTAATCCATAATGCATCAAATCTTCCGGTTCGACCCGAGTGTAAGAATTTATGTAGGAATCCCCGTCCGGCTTTTCATCCGTTCCAAAGCCAAACATTTTCTTATTTGTGCGCTCTGCGATAACATCATCGAGGCCGACGAAAGCGCCACCGCAAATAAAGAGTATATTCTTTGTATTGATGTTTATCAAGTTCTGCTCAGGATGTTTCCGGCCGCCTTTTGGCGGAACGGATGCCGATGTTCCCTCAAGCAGTTTTAACAATGCCTGTTGAACGCCTTCCCCGGAGACATCACGTGTAATGCTTGGGTTGCCATCCTTACGGGCAATTTTGTCGATTTCATCAATATAGATAATGCCTTGCTGGGTGCGCTCAACATCATAATCCGATGCTTGCAGTAGCCGGACGATGATGTTTTCGACATCTTCACCGACATAACCGGCTTCTGTTAACGTCGTTGCATCTGCAATGGTAAATGGCACCTGCAGAAAACGGGCAAGGGTTTGTGCCAGCAATGTCTTACCTGTTCCTGTTGGACCAATCAGTAAAATATTACTCTTTTCGAGTTCAACATTCTCAATCGAATTGTTGTAATTAATCCGCTTGTAATGGTTGTAAACAGCGACCGAGAGTGCGCGTTTTGCATCATCCTGTCCGATGACGTAGTTATCCAATTCAGCTTTAATTTCTTTTGGTGCCGGTACATCATCGATTAATTGCGTCGCACGCGTCTTCCGATCTTCCTTGATAATATCGCCGGCATTTTTCACGCACTCGTTACAGATGTTCACATCTGGTCCGGTAACGATGCACTCTACCTGATTGGAGTTTTTACCGCAAAAACTGCAAATAAACAAACGATCTCTTTTGTTGCTGTCTGCCATATAATCCTGATAATAGTTTAAGGGTGTTGTTCGAGTACCTCATCAACGATGCCATAATCTTTTGCTTCCATAGCGGACATGAAATAATTTCTATCCGTATCAACGATTATTTCCTCAACTTTTTTCCCGGTATGGGAAGCAAGAATTTCATTCAATCGACCACGCAAAGTGAGAATTTCCTTTGCCTGGATTTCAATATCACTGGCTTGTCCTTGCGCCCCACCCATTGGCTGGTGGATCATCACGCGGGAATGGGGAAGTGCAAAACGCCTTCCCTTTTTACCAGCTGCTAATAAAACTGCACCCATACTGGCTGCCTGGCCGATGCAATAAGTGGTAATATCGGGTTTCACATATTGCATTGTATCATAAATCGCTAATCCTGCGGAAATATAGCCACCCGGCGAATTAATATACATTGAAATTTCTTTTTCCGGATCCTCTGCTGCAAGAAAAATTAGCTGGGCAATAACTAAACTGGCGACGGTGTCATCTACGGCGCTGCCGAGAAAGATAATACGTTCCTTCAGAAGGCGTGAAAAAATATCGTAGGCACGTTCGCCTCTTCCAGTTTGCTCGACAACATATGGCATGAATCCCATTTTCGCTCCTCGAAATTTTGTGAATGTCCGGTTA
>QQUM01000011.1 GCA_008501545.1 Calditrichota bacterium | reverse complement strand
ATCAAATTTTGTTCTGATATCAAGAACACGACTGCCTATACGCAATGTAAACCTGGATGTACTCGTAAATGAAGTTTTCTGGTCCGACCGTTTGACTGCACCCCCGGCGCCATCAAGGCTACGCCATTTGTCACTGCCGTTGTAATCGATACCGGCAGGAATTGTCATGGTATATTCAACTTGATAGCATGCGAGCAGCGGCCCGTTTTCGATGAGTGTAATAACCGTTTTTTGCCCGGAGCTGTAAATTATTTCGTCCAGATCCGGTTCAATGTGCATCCAGGAGTTACCTGCTTCTCCCCCATCTTCGAACAGGTGCAGCCCGGAAAACTGTTGCCCCGTTTCCTTGTTTTGCATCGTAAGGGTGCCGTCACTGGCGATGCGAACATGCAGATATTCATTTTCCATCGTATTTTGTCCGCTCACCAAACTCCCGCGCAGAAAATGACCAGTTGGGTTCAATCGATATGTTACATAACCCATCGGTGGTATCTTCCGTACGGTGAAGTGAAAATGCACCTGTTCACAATCCATCATCAACGTGGCGTCAGCGGCCTGGTTAACGACGGCTTTGTGCGGCTTTCGCAATAAAGGTTGCACCTTGGCTTCGTCTCCATCATGCATTCTGATCAGTGAAAATTCCGAAAAAGCGACACCAGGCGGGATATCGAGCACAGCAGAAAGGACTTCCGTTCGTTCAAAAGGCGATGGATTGTACACTGTCAAAACCACAGTATCGTTTCCCAGCGTTGACGTATCGATCTGCAACTGAATTGCTTCCAGACTGCGGCGTGTACAACTATCACACAGATTATTCACCTGCTGCAGCCGGTGCATCATATCCCGTTCGATATCATCCACACCACTACCGGCGATACTGTCGTGCGCATGGCATTTCAATAACGTTTTCCACGCAAGTTCCAATGCGGATGCCGGATATACAACGCCGAGTAAATTCGCGATAGTCGCAAATGGTTCAGCAATCCGTTGTAAATTATATTCTGCACGCGCATTTTGCCTTTTCATACGTGTGCGGCTGGAAAGAACATCACTGTACAGATGCACACGCCCATTCATCAATTTTGGCGTTCTGCGCTCGCCTTTTAAAACTGTCAGATTTTTCGCTTCCGCTTTAATTTTATCCATCAGTTCGGGTAAACTGCTGTGAAAGATTTCAGCATCATGGAGATATTTTTTCGCTTTTTCAATGAGTTCAAGTTCAACTTTATCGGGAATGCTGCTGTCGTGCCCACTCATGAAAGTCAGGTAGCGTGTTGTCGCCACTTTTTTTTCGGCCGCCATCAACGACTGCACACACTGTTGTAATTTCTCTTCTTCGAACTTCGCTGGAGAATTTATCAACCTGTGGTGGTCCCGGGCCCGAGCGGGATCAGCAAGATGAAAAGGCATACCGCCTTCACGCCAATCATAAGTTCGTTCTGTAATTGATTTCCCGCGCACCACCGGGCGATACACGTTGTGGTAGAAACAATAGCGGGCGCCGGAACTCATTTGTGATCCCATCACTTGTGTGCCATCAGCTCCTTCGAAAATAAATTCATTCTTCACTTCCTCGTGCGAGACACCGTGATAGAACAGCATGGTATCGATGCCGAATCCCTGGTAAATTTGCGGCATCTGGCTGTTTTGGCCATAGCCGAATGGTGTGTAACCGACTTTCATCACATTGCCAAAAGAATGTGCAATTTTATGTCCCATCAACAGATTGCGCACCAGGCTCTCGCCGTTTACCGAAAAACTTTCAGGATCACTGTACCACGGGCCAACGAGCAGTCGCCCGCATTGAACATGCTTTTTGATCCGCTTTACATTTTCCGGCCGCAGCTCGAGATAATCTTCCAGGACCACAGTTTGCGAATCGAGTACGTAGGATTTGTACGCTGGTTCGCTATCGAGAATATCCAGCAGGCCGTCCATCATTTCCACCAGCATCAGGCGCGTTTCCTGAAAATTGTAAAGCCATTCACGGTCCCAGTGGGTATTTGAAATAACATGAATCTCGTATTTTTTCATTGTTCACTTTCTTTCATTCGCAGAAACAGGAAGTTTCAGTGGATTAAAAGTAATAGTGGGGAGTACGCAGGAATGATCAAATAGCATGAATACGCAGTTTTACACTTATTTTTCATCCGGAAAAACTTTGGAGAGTGCACTGTATAAGATGCCAGCCATCACCCCCATGCCGATCGACAAAACAACGCGGTACATAAAAAAATCAAGGCCGAATAAACCCACTTCGAATGGAATGCGGGCGGGCCCAACGATTGTCTGTCCGGTAATGTAGGATACGAGGATAGCATTATTAATGCCTTCTTTTTTGAGAAGAACGACAATGGGATAAATAGCGTAAACAGGCCCCGGGGTGAGAATGCCAAGTATTGTTGCAGTAAAAAGATAGATGAGCTTGTTCTTGCGCAGGTATTTTTTAAAAAAGTCTTCCGGTATCAGGAAATGGACTGCAGTTGAAATCGCTACCGCAATCATCGTCAGAAAAAGTATCTTCAGAATGAGTGGACTGTTGGTTTGAATTATCTCCCACAGATTTTTCTTGCCCAAAAAAGACAACAGGAATGAAATCGCGATGAGTGAAAATCCAATTTTTACTTCCAGGGAGCGCTGCTTAAATCGTTCAATCATAAATTAATCAATCAGGAAAGTGGTGAGTAAACCGGCTAAAAACGTAACAAAAAGTGCGATAAAAAATCTTTTCAAAGGAAAACGGTAACCGAAGAAGCCAATTTCGACAAAAAATGTGCTGGGTTCGATAAGCACATGCCCAGAAATCAGCGCGATGATGACCCCTGTGCCGATCCCATATTCATGCAGGGTCGCCAGGAGTGGGTAGAGAATATAACGTGGCCCCGGTGAGATGAATCCGATGAGCTCAGCGTAAAAAATTTGCAGTGGCATGTTGATGTTTTGTTTCAAAGAGTCGACAAGATTGGCATCGATAAAACTGCCCAGCGTCAGTGCGAATAACAAGCCGGCGCCAACGAGAAAGATGGTCTTTCTTGTCTGATAAAGAAAATAGTGCAAAACCTGCTGCATCTTGCCATTTTCAGATAGAGTAGTCAGGTGAAACTCCGTTACGTTTTGAATTATAGTTGTGGGTATTTATCTGCCAGTACAATCAAAGCATCATTTTCTTTGAATTTATCGAATTCTGCTTTTTTTCCCGCTGATTGCGGATTTAAAAGTACTTTCCCATCACGTTTTACGCCAATTAAAATTGCTGAATTTGCTTTCAGTTTGGCATTATTCAACAGATTGGCCACTTCAATAAAAGATTTATTTTTGTATTCTGCCACATTTTTCACCCTGCTTAATTCCACGATATACACAGACGTCTTCGTATCCTCATACTGCAACAAATCATGAAAAATATCACTTAATCCATGATACAATGCACTTTGCAACATGATCCCGGTACGATAAAATCCGGCGGAAACGACTTCGTCCGCCCCTGCCTGTTTAGCAAGGTCCCGATTGCTGCGATCCATCAATTCAGCAATAATATGTGGTTTTGCGTTTTCATTCGAAGAGGCTTTTTGACCACTCTTCCTGTTCAATCCAGCTTTGGCAAGTTTATCGATCGCCAGACAACAAATAATCGTTTGCGGATCCGGTTTGTCATTCGTAGCATCGGATAAAATAATCACACTTTTCGCCTGGGTCACACCCGCATTCTTCAAAGCTTCTGTGCTCGTCGGATCTTCACGCAGGAAATAGACATCATTATAATATCTGATGCCTTCCTTGTC
>QQUM01000513.1 GCA_008501545.1 Calditrichota bacterium | reverse complement strand
CGGTATCCGCCGGGATCGGGTCCAGGCGCCGCGTTTATAAATTTTATCCACCAGCCAACCTGAGAAATAATTTCCAAACGCGCCAAAAAGAAAGGGGATTGCTGCATAAAATCCGGCGTCGATCAGCTCCAATTCATATTTTGATTTGAGGTGAGGCAGCAGCCAGGTTAAACAGAAAAAGAAGGTGAAATTACTGGCGAAATATTGCGCCATATTCAGCCACATATTGCCTGAAGAAAAGATTGCATTAAAGGATATTGGGATCGCCTTTTCCTGCGTATCGCTTGCTTGTTGCCGGAATTCCAGGATATATTTTTTCTCATCATCCGAAATGCCAGCATGTTCTTCCGGTGTATTGCTAAACCACCAGTACCACATAACTGCCCACGCGATTCCTATGGCGCCAAGAATAATAAAACTCATGCGCCAACCTGTTGCAGTAATCAACCAGGCCACGAACGGCAATGCAAAGGCCGCCCCCAATCGTGAACCGGAAAAATTGATCCCATTAATGATGCCCCGTTCTTTTAAAGGAAACCACGAATATATAGCGCGTGAAATACCCGGAAAAGCGCCTGCCTCTCCGGCGCCAAACAGGAACCTGACCACGAGCAAAGAGATGAAATTCCATACCGCGCCGGTCAATGCCGTAAAAAGCGACCAGAAACTCACAATGGAGGCCAGCGCAATTCTCGGCCCGAACTTGTCTGACAGCAGTCCGCCCGGCGTTTGAAACAGCGCATAACCAAGCGCAAAAATAGACAGCACCCAGCCCATTTGCTGGTCGTTCAAATTCAGACTTTCCGCTATCGGTCCTTTTGCCGCCGAAATGCAGACACGATCAACGTAGAGAAGCAGTGACAGGGAGAATGTGCACATCGCGAGTAAATATCGAGTGGGGATAAGCTTTTTCATAATCAGCCTTTCGCTCTCTCTTTTTTAACGAGTTCAATTGTTTTTTCCCATGCGTCAATAAACTTATCGCGGAAATATTCAACCGGGCCGAATTCTTCGTATTCTTTGGTGGTCAGTCCGTTTTCCATATAAGCCTGGCGAAAACCGGGCACCTTTTCAAGCAGCGTATCAAGCGCTTCTTCCTGTACCGGATTGAACAAGCGGGAGACAACCGGCAAGTCCATTTCAATCAACTTGTCCACAGTCCCGCCCCAATTCATCGTGATGCACACATCGCCGCCAACCATCTCGGTGAAATGTTGAAAACCGCGCACACCGCCGCCAATAAAGCCAACATTGTATTGCCGATCGTGGAGTATTCTGTAAACCTTTTTAGCGATGACCATTCCAGCCTGATAAAGAATATCCGGATTGATCTCGATACCCAGTTTTGCCACTTCCTTGTGAAGCCATTCATCGTAAATTCCTGTAATCAATGAAATGTAAATGGGGGGATTGACCTTGTACTCCTTGCGAATTTTATTGGCCATCTCGCATATTTCCACAGCCTGGCTGACGCCCATGACTTCCGTCGCATTGATCGGCGTGTTCTCTTTGATCAATGTATCCATCGCTTCAATGCCGGCCTCGGTTGCCGGAATTTTGATCATCGTGTTGGGACTCATCTCGCGGTTTTTACGGCCTTCATCGATAATCACCTGCGCGTCTTCTTCATGAATTGGATCACCCTGAATGCTCACATAACCGTGTGCGCCGTCTGTAGCGCTGTAAACTTTCATGAATTTTTCACAAATAGCCTTTACCAGTTTGCGTTGGAGTATGCATTCGACTTCATTGTCATCATCCGTTTCATTCAGAGTTTCTCTGAGTAAATTCAGGGAATACGCTTTATAATCAGGATGATTGAGCATTTTCCATGTGTACGAAGGATTTTGTGTGCAACCCATCGCGCCCGCTTCAATGGCTAGGTCGGCTTCTTCTTTGGTGACATTGTTAATCCACATTTTAGTCGGTGTTAACGCAGCAACCCGATGGAAATATCCATTTGGCATCTTAATTCCTTTCCTATTGTTATCTATGAAATTATCTTCTTTTTGCTTGCTACCACTCAACGAGGATGTTAACTCGAAGCATCCTGAGTGTTTCGCCCGTTTTTGGGGCGAAATGTATCGAAGGGTGCGTACGTTGTAACAAGTACAATTAATCAGCAGCAACAAAAACCCTCGCTGGCGCGCCGTCTCCCTGATACACTTTCAAAGGCAACGCATAGAGCATCACTTTTGCCTGATCAATTTGGTCGAGATTGCACAAGCCTTCAATAATGACAACACCGCCACTGAGCAAAATTTTGTGGATGCGAGTGACTTCCTCGATATTATTGACATCCGCAACCGACGGTGGCTCCACGCCCATCATTTTCACTTGATTGGCAACGCACCACTGCGCCAATTCTTCGCTAATTCGCGGAAGCTCATTTCGATACTTATCCGGGTCGGACGCAACTTTGCTCCATCCGGTATGAATGAGCAGGCTCTCACCCGGCTTGAAATTGGTTGCAACATCGCCGAGATGCTCCACATGAATTAGTCCTTTTGGTTTCACCATCGTTGCGTCAATCACCCAGGCTTCGCCGATGCACTGTTCCAGCGGAATAGTATCGATCGTTTCTTCGCTCACACCGAAATGAATGGGCGCATCCATGTGGGTGCCGGCGTGTGAATAAAGGTGCAGCATTCTGGCGTTCCAACCGTCTTTTTCCACAGTTTTCGCTGTTTCAAATGACACACCGCGCATGTCCGGTTTGAGCGGCATGGTTAAGTCGATAATTTTTTTATATTCTTTCAATGACCGCCTCAGCAAATTCATCCGTTTTTGTTTGACCGCCTAAATCGACTGGTAAAATTTTGGATTGGCACACAGCATCCACTGCCTGCATGATGCGATCGGCAGCATCGGTTTCGCCGAGATGTTCCAGCATCATCGCGCCAGACCAGATTGTGCCGATGGGATTGGCGATGCCCTTCCCGGCAATATCCGGCGCCGATCCATGAATGGGTTCAAACATGGACGGATATTGCTTTTCCGGATTGATGTTGCCGCTGCCACCCAGCCCGAGACTGCCCATGATGGCGCCGCCCAGGTCGCTGAGAATATCGCCGAACAAATTGGTGGTCAGCACCACATCAAATTGTTCCGGGCGCAAGACAAAGTTGGCCGAGCAATTATCCACGTACATATAGCGCCATGTAACATCCGCATACTGTTCCGCAACTTCGGCGATGACCCGATCCCAGTATGTCAGACTGTTGATGAGCGTGTTTGATTTGGTAACGGCGACCAGATTTTTGCTACGCGTTTGTGCCAGTTTGAAAGCATAGTGGGCGATGCGCTCAATCCCTTTTCGGCTAAAAATGCTGACATCCATGCCCAGCCCTTCCGGGAAGTGCGGCATGTACTGGCCACCAACCTGTGAGAACTCGCCTTCATTGTTTTCACGCACGATCACAAAATCGATCTCCTTTTCATTACGGATGGGTCGCGTGACACCAGGGAAGGTCCGCACCGGCCGGGAATTCACATACTGCCGGAAATTATTTCTCACTTTAAATGTAAATTCTTTTGCGGGCAACGTATCATCCACATCCGGCAAGCCGATGCCGCCAAAATAGATGGCGTCAAATTTCTTTAAATTTTCCAGCGCATCGTCGGGCATGAAGACACCGGCTTTTTTATAGTAGCTGGAACTGTATGGAAATTCTTCACTGGTTATTTCAAAGTTTGCCTTTGCTCCCGCTGCCTGCACGACTTTTAATCCGGCCGGAACAATTTCATGTCCGATGCCATCACCGGGGATTACTGCTATTTTGTATGTT
>QQUM01000256.1 GCA_008501545.1 Calditrichota bacterium | reverse complement strand
GGCGAGCCGAATGGAGTGGAAACCAGCGTGACGCTGAAAAAGAACCCAATGGTCAAGCTCGATCGCATCGAAAGTGTAAAAGGATCAGCTGAAGCACGTGGTGCACGTTCGGAATGATCCCTGCTCGATGTTATTCAGGCGAACATGGGACGACTGCGATTTATTTACAATCGCTATCTGAAGCGTGATCCAAATTTTAGTGGTTTAATGCGGGTTGAAGTTATCATCGGCCCAAATGGAAGTGTTAAAACGGCCACCGTCTTGTCATCCAACTTTGGCAATTCGTCTTTTGAAAACGATATAATCAATGCGATTAAACGGTTTAAGTATTCACCGATAAACAAGGGTGAGGTCATCATAGTTTATCCAATTGGTTTTACGCGACAGAGCTAATGCATAATTCTGATTCCATTGCCTGCTGCGATGGAATCAGAATTCATGTTGTCGCTCACTTCTTCGCGATAACTTCCTTCCCTTTATTCCCCTCATTTTCGACCACTTCAAAATCAATACGACCGAGTACCTGGCCAAATTCTGTCTCGAGATCCACGCGCCATTCGCCGTGCTCGATATTTTTCTTGTAAGTATAGCCTCTGTAGCCGTCTTTTCGTCCCCCGCTGATTTTGTAACTCAACCGATCACGGTTTATCCATTCTTCCCGGTTTTCATCGTATTTCTGCCATTGATAGAAAACAGTGGCCTCCCAATCGATCGGGGCATAAATTGATGTATAGCAGAACACAGTATCACCTGCAGCATAGGGATAAATCTTGTCGCTATCATCCCAAAATTTTAAAAACCAGTCTTTATAATATTTTATCGTATACTCGCCGGCAGCTGCATCTTTCTTAACATAGTGATAAATTCCCCCGTCTTTCATCGAAAGTGGGACAGGTGGTATCCAGTTCGCAAGATAGAAAAAACTCATTATGCCAAAAACCACGATGGGTGGTGAAGCCTTTCGAACAATTGCTATTGGATTGTTCTTGAAAATCTGGTGGTAAATTGCCGTCACAATCCCACCAGTAATGAAAAATCCGATAATACCACTGGAGAAAAATGTAGCGCTGTTGAGTTTATGGGTCAGAATGGGCAGGAAAAAAGTCAAAAATGCAAAGGTCGAGAAAAAATAGAGCGTACAAAGAAATGTAATATTGAGCATTTTATGATGTAAAAACTCATTCAAAACCAGCAGGATGAGGAGAAAACATACGAAAATCAGTGATTTGCTGATTGCGGCACTCTTGAAATAGAACACCACATAAGCCGAAAACAACCCGCCAAGCAAAAACTGCAGAATGTTTGGATACCATTTTTTAAATTTCAGGATTTTTTCCTGATTTATCTGGCCTGTATCAATCAGGCCTGTGAGTAAGATGATACCACCGGCAATTATTGTATAGAAGAGCAAAATAATATGATCCAGTGTGTTCTCGATGCTGAGTGTCAAGCTGTCCCAGAGGAAACCAGCGAGAAAGAAAATGACAGGGTAAAATTTCTCGTATCGCTTGTAAACTTTCTTGCTTTTTTCGGTATACAGCCCAATACGTTCCTTACCTTCATGCACAAGTGGATCAATTTTTTGCTTGGCTTTGCGCAACATCCTTCATCACCCTCCGTTCTTAAATGCAGCTTGATAATAATAAAACAAGATTGTAATTTCAATTAATTATTTTGTTAGGAAACGCACTCTGGCCGTATGAATTCACAAGGGAAGTGATGGGACTTAACACTGCACCAAGCTTTTGTTTTCAATTGACTTTTACTCATATATTCTTTTCATTCATAAGATCAATTATTGAATAACGTTGCATCATGGGATAGAAGGGCACACTATGCAAGATCCCGATAGTTTGGCACAAATTGGCTCAGACGTAAACCTTTCACAATTTTTCGTATTGGTTGAAAAAATACCCGAACCCGTTTTTTACATGGCGCTAACAGCCTGGTTGCTCATGTATGTTATTGGCTGGTTTGGGGGAATTAAAGACCACACGAAAGTTGCGGTTATCACTGTAATCGCTTCAACAGTCATCGCTATTGGCGCTTTGCCTGTACCAGTCGGATTGCTCAAAATAACTTTACAGTACTTCCCAAGCTCGATCATTGTTGTTTTCCTTCTTTTTATTGCCTACATGGCCTGTATTTTAGGCATGGCTGTTTCGTTGTATGAAACCTGGGTGGTTACGCAGGAAGAAATTCGGTCGGATAAGGGATGATTGGTATGAAAAAAATTCTGCGAATCATACTTTATCCCATCATTCTTTTTATTTTATTTCTACGATTTGCCCCCCTGAATTTTGTAAAACCAATCGCCACGGTTACGCCTGAAATTGTTATAAATTATGCCCGACCGGATGCACTGCCAGTCGATCTCATCAATTCTTTTCCACCCGACACAACAAAATTAATCATCCCGCAACCCAGGTGGCAGGACGATTTTGAAAAACAACGCAAGCTCGTTTCAAAGTTTAAATATGAAAAGCTGAAGGCAGAAAAAGATATTGTCGAATTACACGACCTTTATTTCCTTCGGGCCGGAGAAGATTTTTTAGTCACGTATCACAGGCGCAATCACGAGATGCTTGTACTCTCACCAAATCTCAATGTTAATAAAATTTGGCCAATGCAGCTCCGGAATGGCGTGAAAATCGATGCACCTGTCGATATCGCTGTGAAAGATGAAACGATTTGGGCTATCGATCGGCAGGGACTTGTTGCCAGCTGGAATTTAAGTGGAGTCGAGCAGGACCATTTCGCCTCGCCTGTGCCAGCCCGCGACATCGATCTTTTTGAAAATGGCGACGTTCTTTTGCATGGTACCGGCATGTTGCCATGGCTTGTCGCCAGGACGACGAATTCGGGTACATTGCAAGCGTATTTTGCACCGCAAATTTACGAAGACAGCCTGGAAGCCGAACTTCTGCTGCACAGTCTTGTTGCTGTTGATCGCAAAAACAGTCGTTTATGCCTGGCATATAAATCGCCCTATAAATTTATCATATACAAATCCGATGGGACAGCGGGCAGGGCAGTAGACATTACACCAAATTTTCAAATTGCGGAACCGATCATCGAGCGCGAGGATGGGAATATCATCAAAGCTGGTTACCAGAAAGTCATTTTTGAAGTGGCCTGGCATGATGATATGCTATGGATACTCGTTTCTTCTGAAATGGGGAAAGCACCGCAATGGCTGGAAACTTTCAACACGGAGGGTGAGCTTCTGCAACGCTTTGCCTTAATTGACGGTGTCAGTCGATTCGCATTTTTACAAAATAGACTCTATGTTTTAGGCTATGCACCGAATTATCGAATCGAAGCCTACGACATGGAATTGATGGAGCGCCCCAAATAAAAAATCCCCGCATGGGAATGCAGGGATTTTGTTGCATCAAACTTATTTATTCTTCAGACGGAGGAGTAAAAGTCCGTTGTGCCAATTCATTATCGAGCATGAGCATGCCCTCTCCTTTCCCACCAACAAGCTGAATTTTCTTCAACAACGAGTCGATCGATGCTTCTTCCTCAACTTGCTCCCGAACAAACCATTGCAGAAAATCTTGTGTAGCATAGTCGTTTTCTTCACGGGCCAGTGTCATTAAATCATTAATGCGTGAAGTAACGAGGCGCTCATGGTGTAATGATTTTTCAAAAATCTCTACTATACTCGAAAATTCTGTCTCCGGTTGATCAAGACCATGGATTTTTACTTCCCCGCCCCGCTCATTGATATAATTGAAAAATCGCATACCGTGATAGCGCTCTTCCTGCTCCTGTACAATAAAAA
>QQUM01000015.1 GCA_008501545.1 Calditrichota bacterium | reverse complement strand
TGATCATTTGGATCGGGATCGACTGCTTTCTCCCAGGTGAAATTATAGGAATCCCCGGTTAATTGGTCCCCATCGCCTGGTGACAGTAAGTTAAACTCAGCGGGTGGTTCATCAACGGCGTTTATCCAGAAATCATTCACAGCGGACCAAGCTGACGGCAGTCCTTCATCATCAAGAGTTAGAACTCGCCAAAAATAGTGTGCATTTTCATCAAGCGGATCAGGAACTTCATGTGTTGCCAAACCAATCTGTGTTTGGTATTGGTGTTGAATTGTACCTGAAAAATCAGAGGACGTATTTAATTGCAGGTTATACTTCAATGTGCTGCTTGCATCGCTCTGGTCGGGGTCAATAGCTGGGTGCCAACTTAATTCTGGTTTACTGAGCCGAATCTCGGTACCTTCGCGTGGTGAAAACCCGGAAACAACGGCTTGTGGTGGATTGTTGTATTTATTGAAAAAGAAGTGGCTTACTGAAGAAAAGTCGGATTTATTCCCAAGTTTATCAATAGCCTGCACACGCCAGAAGTACGTTGTGTTATCTTGTAATTGATTAAAGAAGGATAGCTCCTGCAGTGAAATAGCTACCGCATTCGCACTATGAAATGAGGTGGGAGTGTTTTTACTTAGTTTATTTTGATCTGTATTTGCTGTCTTGTTTGATGCTGCAAGCGGGGAATCAAAAGTATTATTTTCATCAACTTGTATAGTGTAAGTAATATCATCTTCGTTTTGGTTTATTGCCGCTGATGTCCAGATGAGCAAGCCATCTGCCAATAACTCATGACCCGCATTTGGTGATAAAATTTCTGGGATACCGACCAACGGATCATGCGGGGATTCCTGAATCGGATCGTAGTAAACTAATCCTTTGCGATTATCATCCATTTTATCAAAAATGTTTGTGGCAATAAGTGCTGGGTCAGTGGTTTCCCAAAAGTTTAATTTAGCATACACATTTGCAGTTCCGTCATTAAAAATTGCATAGCGCGATTGGTCATTGAGAAAGCCGATAAACTGGTTGCCCCCTGGACTTTGGTGTTGCCCACCTCCTAAATCAGGCGATGCCCCATTCGTGCAAAATACACCGGAATTTCGACTGTATTCTATTGAACAATTGGATATTCTAGGCGCCGCACCTGCATCTAAGTAAAGAGGATAGGCATTATCGCCATAACCTCCAATTCCACCATAGCGCAAAGTGCAGTGAGAGAGTATACTTGCACTTGCTGTCTGGCCGTTAAAATATATACCACCCCAATCTCCATGTACACCACGGGAAACTTCGTCATTATTTGTATCTCCATCAACGTTATCATCACGATACGATGTAAAGATAATCGAATCCTGTCGCATCCCCACTGCGTTAAGCTGGCCATAAATATAAAAATCAGCATCTGGCCATAATTTAAAATGGACACCTTTGCTTATGCTCATAGTGGCGCTGGATTCTACAGTGAAATTATCGGTTAACGTAAAAGGGATGCCAGTGAGATCCAAATGTATATTTGATCTATAGTTACCGGCAATAAGATTTACGCCATTCGTCGTACACTTGAATAAATCAATATTCTCCATTGTGAATACAGCATAGGGGCTAGCTTGCAATGGAAATCCGGTGTCACCATATCCGCCATCTCCGGCAAAGTACATACGAACATTTTTTAAGTTTGAGCCGCTTGATGTGCCAGAAAAAGAAATCCCGCCGTAATCACCCGTAACACCATTTGTATTTTCATCACCATTTGTATCCCCCATTATTGAATCATCGCGATATGATGTGAAAATGACAGGTGAATTTTCATTACCTAAAATATCAAGTTCACCTTGTATATAAAAATCTGAATTCGGCCACATTTTAAAGACGATGCCAGGGTCAATCGTCCATTTTGCACTTTCTGAAATCGTAATATCACCGCTTACAATAATGGGCAAATGATGATTATTTAAGTGAATATCACTTGAAAATGTACCTGTTTGCAGCTTAATGCCATTGAAAACTGATTTTGAGATTTTTGTAGCATGTATTGTTGGATTTGCCGCCAATTCTAGATAGATTGGTGTGTTGAGATTTCCATATCCTGCAGCACCGGCATATTGAATATCAACGTATTCAAGTGTCGTGCTGGCATCATTTATTGTACCATAAATCCCGATACCACCCCAATCACCTGGCTGTGGCAGAGAGCTGCCATTGTAGTTTGAGTCCCCGAAATATGAGTCATCTTGAAAAGAAGTAAAGGTAATGTGATCTAAATTTGTTCCCTGTGCAGAAATTCCACCATAGACATAAAAATCTGTTTTTGGCCACATTTTAAAAACAACGCCCGGGGCTACATCCATAATGGCGCTCGCGTTCATTGTGATATCACCCTGGACACAATAAGGTAGGCCAACAACATTTAAATTTATATTTGAACTGTATGTTCCACTATCAAGGCGAAGACCATTTATTTTATTGTTTTCCAATCGGGTATTTGTAATTTGTGGATCCGAGTATCCCGAGAGCTCGATTGCTGCGACAAGGTTTGAATAACCTCCCTGTCCGCCATGACGAATAATACAGTGGTTTAAAATGCACTTGTCATCCATTGCAGAACTTTCGAATCGAATGCCGCACCAGCCGCCTGGAATCTGCTGATCAGCTCCTTCAAATAGAATTGGTAAAGAGGCACTTCCATTGGCGATGAGTCCACCTTCGATATAAATTCCAGTGCCGGATTTCCCGCGAACTATAACACCAGGATCGATTGTTAAAACAGCACCTGGTTTGACCCGAATATCCCCAGTGAGTATGTATGGACTATTGTCTAATGTCCATGACGAATTCGCAGTAATATCACCACGAATTTCAGTTGGATTGCCGTATACATTGATTTGGGTCTGCTTAGCTGCCAACCCGGGTGAAGAAGCCTCTATTACAACAACGCCAGGTATATTAGTTGACTGTATGCGGATTGTTGCAACACCATTAATTGCATCAACTGGATTCTGACTGATAAGTATAGCAGAGCTTGCACCGGATGTGATCGTGAAGGTAACTGGATTGTTTGCACCTATGGTGTGTTTCCCGGTTTCGTCAATAAGTTCAGCTGTTACTGTTGTTTCTGCATTGTTATTAGCAACGATTGCAGATAAAGTACTTTGCAGAATGAAAGATGACGGAACGCCAATTTTACCAACTTTGATAGTGTACGGTCTTTTCCAACCTTCATTTGTAATGGCGAGATTTGTTCGTATATAAATTGTATCTGCGGGCATACTTTCAGCATATAAAATTATATTATTTTCACTTCCTGTGTTTGTTTTATTTGCTTTGACAGTGCCGTCTTTTAATAAAATTTGGGCTGTTGTCGTTGCATTCTGGCCTGTAGGTAAATTCTGTAATGTTAATTGTATTGTTGACGGTTGGTCTAATACAACAAAGAATGCATCCTTATCAAGAACTGCTGTTGCACCGGGTTGTTCTGTGACAAATGCTTGATAGTCTGTGTCGAGTTCGAGTTCATAAGCGAGTTCGAGTTCTTCTGGTTCATCGAGGCCGCGGAGAATGGAATGATAATCTCCCGTTTCACCATCGTTTTCGGGGGGGATAAAATCCGAATGAATTTTGTTTGTCAGGAGGGTGTCGCCTTTTGATGTTAAATATTGTCTGCTCAACCTTACCGCTTTATCTCCATCTGAACCGAGATGATTTGATGTTATCCAGCAATACGGCACACCTAACGGAAGTGGCATATCGACGTTATCTTCTCGTATATTTACTCTGGAATTTAAACCAGAAATAAATGTA
>QQUM01000731.1 GCA_008501545.1 Calditrichota bacterium | reverse complement strand
ATGATATCAGCACCTATAAGCCGCTGCACCGCCATAACATTTTCCGGTGTAAAATCATGGTAGCTGCCATCGATGTGAGACTGAAAGCTCACACCATTTTCGTGGATTTTCCGCAATCCGGCAAGACTGAACACCTGGTATCCCCCGCTGTCCGTCAGCATGGGTTTATTCCAGTTGGCAAACTTGTGCAATCCGCCAGCCTGTCGCAAAAGCTCGGTTCCCGGTCGCAAGTAGAGATGATAGGTATTGCCAAGAATAATCTGGCTGCCGGTTTCAACAAGTTCGTGCGGACTGATGGATTTTACTGAGCCTTGCGTTCCCACCGGCATAAAAACCGGCGTTTCTATTTCACCGTGGGCGGTAGTTATTTTTCCACGACGGGCTTTGGAGTTTTGGTCTGTGTGTTTGAGTTGGAATGAAAATTCTGTATGCAAGGCGTAGCCTGTTAATTTATTAAATTTGTTTGTTTCTGTTTTATAAAATTTAGGTGATTTCATCCCCCCCTGATTGTAAAAAAGGCTGCACTTTTTTGCAATCGTCCCATCCGCGGAGGATTTTGGTTAAAAGACCAAATCAAACAAGTCATCGAGTCGGGTTGTTTCGATGAGTGCAAAGTTTTTCGGAGAGGCAATCTTTTTTCCGCCAAGATTCGGAATTACAGCTTTTTTGAAGCCCAATTTGGCCGCTTCGTTGACACGTTGTTCCAACTGGGGAACGAAACGCACTTCCCCCGTCAATCCGACTTCGCCGACAAAAACCATCTCCTGGGGAATCGTTGCATTTTTCATGGAAGAGGCGATCGCCACAACAATACCGAGATCGACAGCGGGTTCGTCCAGGCGCACACCGCCTGCCACATTGAGAAACACATCGAACATCCCCAATCGCAGGCCAATGCGTTTTTCGAGAACGGCCAACAACAACGCTAGACGTTTGCTATCAAATCCGGTGGCGGTGCGCTGTGGTGTACCGTAGTTAGTACTGGTAACCAGCGCCTGCACCTCAACCAAAATTGGCCGCGTCCCTTCGATGGCACAAACCACAGTCGAACCCGACGCTTCACTGCTGCGCTGGCTGAGAAAAATCTCGGAAGGATTGGAAACATCGACCATGCCGCTTTCATGCATTTCGAAAATACCGATCTCCCGTGTTGAGCCAAATCGATTTTTTACAGCCCGCAAAATTCGGAAAAACTGCTGCCGGTCCCCTTCAAACTGCAGCAAGGTATCCACCATATGTTCCAGCACTTTTGGGCCGGCGAGATAACCTTCTTTGGTCACATGGCCGACGAGAATCACCGGAATATTTTTACTTTTTGCTAACTCGAGAAAACGCAATGCACACTCACGCACCTGAGAAATACTTCCCGGCGCACTTTCCATTTCCGGTTGATATATGGTCTGCACCGAATCAACGACGATCATTTTCGGTTGTGAATTTTCCACAACCTGCAATATGGCTTCAAGGTTCGTTTCGGCAAGCAACAGCAGGTGTTGTGAATCGAGGCCCAGACGCGTAGCGCGCAGCTTGGTTTGCTGGTTTGATTCTTCACCGGAAACATACAAAACCTGGAAGTCCGGCGCTGCTGCGTGCGCTGCTTCCTGCAAGAGCAACGTTGATTTCCCAATGCCCGGATCACCCCCAATGAGAACGAGAGAACCTTTTACAAGGCCGTGCCCAAGGACCCGATTTAATTCAGCGCTGCGGAAGACGATACGTTCATCTTCAAGAGATGAAATATCACGTAATGGCACTGCTTGCGATTTTTGCTGTAGTTTTCCTGCACGATTTTTCTTTTGCGGGATGACCGATTCCTCGACAAAGCTGTTCCATGCGCCGCATTCGGTACAGCGCCCCAGCCATTTGATCGCAACGTAGCCACAACTTTGGCATACAAACTGAATTTTGTCTTTTTTCGGACTGATGATACACTCCCGTTAGCGGTTTGTAAATATGGTGGCTACCCCACGACAGTCGGTTGATTATAAATGATGGATGTTCAGGCTATAGGCTATAGGCTGTAGGTGAGTAGGCTGTAGGTAAAAAACACTTTCAATTTTCTATAGCGTAAACATCGAAAGCCTACTGGCCTAATTCTCTGCTTATTCACATACTTGATTTTAAACTACTTGAAACATGAATGCATCACACCACAACAACCTTGCTCCCTGTTATAAATTTTTGTACGACTGGATCTTTGTGGCCTCGAATCGCATCCGGTGTTCCGGAAAAAATAACATCTCCTTCGTGCAGCATCGAGATAGAGTCGCCAACTTTATAGGCGCTGGCCATATCGTGGGTCACAACAATAGAGGTCACGCCAAGTCGATCGCGCACACTGATGAGTAAATCGTTGATCGCATCTGCAGTTACCGGATCGAGACCGGTTGTTGGCTCGTCGTACAACATGTATTCCGGTTCCATCATGAGTGCACGCGCCAGACCGACGCGCTTTTTCATTCCACCGGAAAGTTCGGATGGAAATTTCTTTTCCGTACCCGGTAAATTGACCAGCTCAAGTTTTTCGGCCACGCGGTTGGCTATTTCATTCTGAGGAAATAAACGATGTTCCCGAACACCCAGGCTGATGTTATCGGTAACGTTCATCGAATCAAACAATGCTGCTCCCTGGAAAAGCATGCCAATTTTGACCCGAGTTTTATAAAGTTCACGTCGCCGCATTTTTACAACGGAATACCCATCGATGAGGATATCGCCACCGTCGGGGCGCATTAAGCCGACGATGTGTTTGAGCAGTACGGATTTGCCACAACCACTTCGGCCAATAATCACGTGACTGCTTCCTTTTTGTATATCCAGGGTCACGCCCTTCAGCACAGGTTGTTCTTCGAAAGATTTATAGACATTTTGAATTTGGATCATTGACGTGTTTGATCGATGGATTAATGGATTATTGGATTTTTATACAGTAAAAAGTGCGACGCACTCCGGGAATAAATTTGTGACTGATTCTAAATCATAGCTCGTTACTATGTTAAGCGCGTCGCACTTTTGCATATCAAAAAATTAATAAAGCCAGGATGTAATCGTTAATTAGAATCAAAATCGCTGAGAGTACAAATGCATCAATTGTGGATCGTCCAACGCCTTCCGCTCCGCCGTGGGTTTGAAAACCGACATAGCAGCCAACCAGAGAAATGGTCGCACCAAAAGCGATCGACTTGGCTAAACCACCTAACACGTTACGAAGTTCAAAAAATGTCTGTACACTGTCAAAAAACATGGTGCCACTCACTTCGAGCAGAGTATATGCAACAACATAGGCACCAAAAAGTGCGATAACGTTGGCATAAATTGTCAGAATCGGCAACATGATTGTTACCGCCAAAAACCGCGGCATGGCGAGATAACGCGCCGGGCTGATGGCAAGGCATTCGAGTGCATCGATTTGTTCGGTCACTTTCATCGTACCCAACTCGGCCGCGATGGATGCACCAACACGACCAGCCAAAACAAGCGCCGTCAGTACCGGGCCAAGCTCCATAAAAATGGCAATCGCTGTTGCGCCGCCAAGATAGGTGAGCGAGACCATACCTTCGAACTGATAGGCCGCTTGCCATGCCGAGACAGCGCCGGTAAAAAGCGAAGTCACTGAAACCAGTGGTAGCGACATTACGCCGACTGCGTGCATCTGTTCAATGATAATGCGGCGGTCACGCAGTGCTGTTTTCGATTCATATATAATTTGCGCAAGCAGGATAAACATCCCACCGGACCGTTCCAAAAACCGAAGAACATTGAGTACAAGCGCCTGGGTTAAATACACAACCATTATGGGTTATTTTCGTT
>QQUM01000505.1 GCA_008501545.1 Calditrichota bacterium | reverse complement strand
TAGGGCCGATTCATTCAATCAAACAACTCCCGAAATCTTACCTGGAGCGCATGAAAATCCGGCAAAATTTCATCCGCCTCATGTAAATCTTCGGCTGAAAGTGTGGTGCATACAGCAATGACGTGTGCGCCGGCAGCCTTTGCAGCACGCACACCAAGTGGGGCATTTTCAACGACGATGCTTTCCTGTGGATCAACACCAAGATGTTTGGCGCCATTGAGAAAAGGTTCCGGATGTGGTTTGCCGTTTGTGTAGCGTTCCGCAGTGATGAAATCGTTGAACAGGCCTTTGATGTGTGGTGTGAGAACGCGGTCGATATTGGCTCGGCGCGTACCCGTAACGACGGCTGTCAAGATGCCCTTTTCTTTTAAATATTCCACGACACCCGGCGCTTCCGGATAAAAATCCGGTGTTTTTGCGTTAAAGTAAGCCGCCTGTTTTTTTTCTGCTATTCTATGGGCTTCCTCATGGGAGATTTCGAGATTATACTTTTTAAAAATGCTAAGCGCTATGTCGGTGGTGGGACGTCCTTCATCCAAATAAATATCCCGTGCATCAATTTCCAGGTCAAATTCATTGAGTAAAATTTCTTTCCAAATTCGTGCATGGGTGCCCGCGCTTTGTAAAATGATGCCGTCAAAATCGAAAAGTACTGCTTTGTACATACTGTTTCCTTTTTTTCTATTGAAAAAATCTCAAAGATTCTCTTTCTGTGCTTTGGTGAATCCCGCATAATCCTTCACTTGATGTTTTGATAACATCGATTAAAGAACACACTCGATTCGCCCAACAAGCATTCCCCTGTGGTTCAGCTCCTCTGTCGTACTGTACATTTGTAAACTTTCCAGTTGTTGCGCATTTAAAACCTGTAGCCGCTGTAAAAGTTCCAATGCAACCGGCGGTGTTGCACGACTGTTTCCATCAGAAATTGAAATGACGATTCCAAGTGGATTGCTGCCCCGGACGGCAAAACACTCCAGGCCTTCCGCACCAATTTTTGCGATCAGCTTGCCATCCCCTGCAGACATAACGGCGGTGTCAAAGCGTTTTGTGCCGGCAACGACGAAAGGATGGTTTGCCATCAGTTCAAATGGGTCGATTGGGGATTCGACACCTGCCGCCAGGTTTGCATACATTGTCGCTACATTTTTCAATGGTAGCGAGAATTCCGGCGCACTACAGCCGTCGATGTTAATGCCTATATTCTTGCTTTCGATGCATCCCATCCTCGCCAGAGTACCTAAAATACGCTGCTGGTGCGGATGTGCCGGATCGAGATAATTTTCAATCGGCCAATCGTTTTTAACACAGGCTGCCAGCATCAGTGCATGTTTGCCTGAGCAGTTGTTTTGTAGCACGGAATAGGGCGGTTCCTCATCCACGACACCTAAATCTACGCCAAGGGGACGATGTACACCGCATTGCAGAAATTCTTCAGAAAAGCCAATTTTGCGCAAAAGTGAGGCAGCAATTTCCATGTGCTCCGGCTCGCCATTGTGTGATGCACAAGCTAAAGCCAGTTCCTTTTGTGAAAAATGAAAATGGGCGGCCACATTGTCCTGCAAGGCCGGCACACTCTGAAAAGGTTTTGCAGCAGAGCGCATGTGCACGACCAGCTCCGGATTGCCCCAGGACTGCAGCACGTCGCCGTGTGCGTTGGCAACAACGATGTGTCCCCAATGCTCGCTTTCCGCATGCTGGCCGCGGATGACATGGGCCAATTTCACTGCTGACTTTTGTTGTCTTTTCATCTAAATCTAAATGTAGAAATGAGGGACGAGAGAGGTGTGCTCACACTTCCAATACTGCATTTTTAGCTGTTTCATTCCCGGGCGTGGAGTTATTTAATTAATTCCACCATTTCCCTTACTGCGCGCTCCAGGCCAACAAATATCGCCCGGCCAATAATCGAATGGCCGATGTTCAATTCCTCAATTTCTTTAATTTTTACAATGTCCTGTACGTTGTGATAATTTAATCCATGTCCGGCGCTGACCCCAAGTCCCAATTTTGCTGCAGCCACGGCGCCAGCCTGGATTTTTTCCAGTTCATCCTTGCGCGCTCTTTCTGTCTGGCAATTTGCATATCGGCCGGTATGCAACTCAACATAATCGGATTGAATACGGGCTGCCGCCTTGATTTGTTTGATATCAGGTTCAATAAACAAGCTTGTGACAATCCGGTGCTTGCGTAATTTGGCAACTGTCTGCCGAAGCTGGTCTACATTGCCCGCGACTTCCAGGCCGCCTTCGGTGGTGACTTCCTGCCGTTTTTCCGGAACGAGCGTGACCATATCCGGTTTCAGGTCGATGGCAATTTTTTCCATTTCCCCGGTGGCAGCCATCTCCATATTCAAATGCGAATTCACGATTTCCCGCAGAAAATAAACATCGCGGTCTTTTATGTGCCGCCGGTCTTCCCGCAGGTGGCATACGACACCGTACGCACCAGCTAAATCGACCATTACCGCTGCGGCTACAGGATCTGGTTCATTTATTTTGCGTGCTTCACGGACTGTTGCCACGTGATCAATATTCACTCCCAAGCGCACAAACAACTCCTGCTTTTTAAGATTTCATGAGTAATTAAAGTACCTGAAAATTTTGAGTATAGAGAAAGAAGAAAAAATTATTTCAATATACAATGGAGAAATTATAAATTTTATTATTGCGTTCAATCCTGAAATGTGGCGTTAATTTGAACTGTATCGCCAAATGCTTTGCGGATTCTGTATTATCATGAGTCAATCAATTAAAAAATCGCTTGATTATAAATGAATGATCATTTATTTTAGACCCATGAGAGTAAAAGATGAATTAAAACAGGAAGCTGTCATTGAAGCGACTGTTAAGCTGGTAAACGAAACAGGGTTTGTTTCCAGCTCGGTGGCTAAAATTGCGAAAGAAGCAAGAGTGTCTCCAGCGACGATTTATATTTACTATAAAAATAAAGAGGACCTGCTTGTTTCTACCTATATTGAAATAAAGCACAAGCTCAGCAAAGCATTATTAGAGAATTTCGATGAGACATTACCGATCAGAGATATTTTAAAAAATTTCTGGCATAATGCATTTGATTTTGCTCGAAAGAATCCTGATTTCATTAAATTTACGGAACAATTTTCTAATTCGCCATTTAGCGATCTGGTGGATAAAGCCGAAGTAGAAAAATACTTTCTACCCATGTTATCCGTGTTGCAAAGAGGCATCGAGCAAAAAATTATCAAAGATGTGCATTATGAAATGTTGGGCGCCTTTATCTTTTTCCCGGTGATGATTCTCTCGAATCCACGGTTATGCACAGATATAAAACTCAATGAAGAAACCATTGAACAAGCCTTCACATTAGCTTGGGATGCGATAAAACTGTAAAAAATTTTTATTCATTAAATTAAATGAACATTCATTTAAACACATTCCCTAAACTGACAGGATTGCGATAACCAGAGTGGAATAATTTCATAAAAAAATGGAACATGTACAGGTGCGACTCACTTCACATCGATACGCCTGCATGTTTCGATGATGCATGAAAACTTCAATACAAAGTGTGTCGCACCAATCAACTAAAAGAGAAAAACATGAGCCAAAAAATCAAAGCCATTATCACAGGCGCCACGGGTATGGTGGGCGAGGGTGTATTGCACCAGTGCCTCAACCACTCGCAAGTCGAATCTGTCCTGGTGATCAATCGCAGGTCGTGCGGCGTCGAGCATGAAAAATTAACCGAGATCTTCCACAAGGATTTTTTCGATTTTTCACCGATGAAAGATCAGCTGGCAGGTTACAATGCCTGTTATTTCTGTATGGG
>QQUM01000495.1 GCA_008501545.1 Calditrichota bacterium | reverse complement strand
CTATGCAGCAGGCGATTGTGCCGAGCTTGCATCTCCTGAAGGCGAACGAAATAAAATTGAGCAACTCTGGTATACCGGACGAATGCATGGAAAGGTGTTGGCGAAGACGCTTTGCGGTGAGCGAACAGCCTATGATCGGGGAATTTGGTTTAATTCTGCCAAGTTCCTGGATATTGAATACCAGACCTACGGTTATGTGAGTGCTAAATCCCGGGAAGGTGAAGCATCCTTTTACTGGGAACACGCAGATGGACGCAAATGCCTGCATCTCGTTTTCGATGCGAAAAATCATCGCGTGCTCGGCGTAAATGTATTTGGTATACGTATGCGTCACACGGTCTTCGAGAAGTGGATAGCGGAAAATCGGACTCTTGAATTTGTGCTGGAAAATCTTGGGGAAGCGAATTTTGATCCTGAATTTTTCAGAGAGTTTGAAGCTGAGATTATTGCATTATATAATGTGCAATTTCCTGGACAAAAGCTGGGTCTGCGCAGGAAAAGAGGCTTGTTGAAGTTTTAGCGCTAAGAATCGTAAAATCGCTCAACCATGTTAAGAGTCATCGATTCGCTGATTCGAATTTACTGGAATTGAATGACACTGAATATACATCAATACGATTCACATAAAAGTGTACCGGTTGAGCATGGAAATGAATTGTATAATTTTAATTACAAACGAGGGCAATCGTGAAGCCGATTCAAATCACACATGCATCTCTTAAAGCACATGACCACGATCGATTTCGCTGGCTGAAAACAGGTGGACTTGTATTTTTTTTGATGGGGACTTTGGTTTTCCTGGCCAGTCTATGTTTAAGTGATTACGAAATCACGCAAGCAACACTTACTATGAGTGAGTCAAAGGTGAGTTCCCAGCGCCTGGAAAGCCTGCAGCCCTTACTCGGGAGATCATTTTCATCAAAGTCCGAAGCGCTTGCTGAAATTTCGTCCCACATAAAAACGCAGGATCCGAATATCAATGATTATGAACTGGGTGTTGCGCAATTTTGGGTCCTGAAAAATGCAGCCACAGGTGTCTTGCGTGAACACACTTTTTTCTATTTTCTATTAAGCATCATGCTCGCCATCATCGGTGGTTTGTTGTACATTGTTCCTCAATTTTTCGATAGTTTACCCGGGATTAAAAACAACAACATCTGGTTTAGCTCGACGATGGCGCGTGGTGCTATCGGGATTTTAATTGGTGTGATGTTTATTGCCTTTTATGTGCTGCTCTACTGGTTCCCGCAATATATTGTGAATATGGTTCTGCTGTTAGATCCGGTGAGTTATTTTATTCGCAATCTTCCTGCAGATCAATGGTTCCTCTATGGCTTTCTGTATACCGCAACCATACTCGTTATGGGACTGCGTATGCTGGCAAAATACCGTCACTCCCGCTATCATATTGTTCGCACATTCTCGATCATGTTTTTTCAGACGATCTTTGCTTTTATACTGCCATCGCTTATGGAGCACCTGAGTCTCCCAAGTATGGACCTGAAAAACGCATGGCCGCTAAATTATTCCTTCTTTGCAGATTGGAATATCAGCCATCTGCTGAGCAGTGGAAATTTTGGTTTCTTCCTTTTTGTCTGGGGAATTGTGCTGAGTGTCGTTCTCGTACCGGCGTTAACCTATTTTTATGGCAAGCGTTGGTATTGCTCCTGGGTGTGTGGTTGCGGTGGCTTGGCCGAAACCATGGGCGATCCATTTCGCCAGCTATCCGATAAAAGCCTGAAGTCCTGGAAGATCGAACGCTTTTTGATAAATGGCGTTTTGGTTTTCGCTGTGGGCATGACGTTTATGCAAATCGTAAACTATGCTTCTGATGGCGTCTTGTTTGGTAATTATACCTGGCGGGTGAACCAGGCGTACAGTTTTTTTATTGGCGCTGCTTTCGCCGGTGTTGTCGGCACGGGATTTTATCCATTTATGGGAAACCGGGTGTGGTGCCGTTTTGGTTGCCCACTGGCTGCGATTATGGGAATTGTACAGCGGTTCAAATCGAGATTTCGTATTACAACGAACGGCGGCCAATGCATCTCGTGCGGGAATTGCAGCACCTATTGCGAAATGGGTATCGATGTGCGGGCCTATGCGCAACGCGGTGAGAACATCGTGCGCGCCTCTTGTGTGGGATGCGGCGTGTGTGCAGCGGTATGTCCACGAGGTGTGTTAAAACTGGAAAATGGCCCCGCGCATGATCGATTTAATTTGTTGGAATCGGAAGCCGTGAATTAGTGGATGCGATGGTGGGTTTCAAATTGTAGAATGAATGGAACCCCAAATTTCACGGAATAGAGCGGAGTCCTTGTTTACTTCTTCAGTTACCTCCCTAAACAACGAACTCAACCGTAGAGACAGACTTTTTGCAATTGCCCCATTCTTTTCGAATCAATAAAATTAATTCATGTTGAGTTTGCACTTGTTACACGCTTGTTTTTGGCGTAAATTAATAACAGAATAATTCATAATCTTTTATTTTTAATCACTCAACCCGAGGTGGTTTTATGAAGAATTTTATTTTATTGAATATTCTGATTTTATTTCACCCAATTGTAATTTTTCCACAAAATAGTACACACCATTTGCAGCTCGCCTGGGAAACCGAAATGAACACCGGGCATGGTTATCCAAACTCTCAGTATTTCGATATTCTTCTTGATGAAGACGGCGCCATTTATGCCACAGGAAATGACTTTGGTGCGTATGGTACAACTGAGGCAGTAATTGCAAAATATGATGCAGATGGCAATGTGCTCTGGCAGCAGTTTTTCAAGGGGGCTGGATCGCAACAAATTGGAATCGCGTTGCGATTCGATAGAGTTAACCAGGAGCTGAACGTTCTTGTGCAGGATGAAAATAGCGCAGTAAACAGCCGGGCATATCATATTGTCAAGTTTACAACAACAGGTGAACTTGTTTCTGCGCGACGATTGGCGCTGGAAGAAGTTGAAAAACATCTCATTCAACAACCGTTTTTTGATTCTGCAGGCAATATCTATTTGCTCTATGGCAACCGGAACAGCGGTACAACACAAAATGGTTATCTGGTAAAGTATGCAAACGATGGCGCCGTGCTGTGGAAAAACGACTATGAAGATGGAAATGAGACGGTTGGTTCGTCAATATGTGCAATGGATCCTGGTGGCAATATCGTTGTTGCAGCTATGGAACGAAGTTATACATCTTATTCAAGCACCGTTCTTTTATATAAATTCAATGCTGATGGCGAGATAATCTGGCAGACACAAAAGGAGATGAGTCCGAATTTTGCAAATCCAAATCTGCGAAAAATTACTTTTGACGGGGAATCAAACATAACAGTTTGCTGGGATAATACATCTTATAATATGCCATCGATAAATGCACTGTCCTTCGACTCGACGGGAGAGGAGATGTGGGGGCAGGATTTCATCATACCCGATACAGATGATTTGATTGAATTACGTGACGCATATCAGACGGCTGACGGCGAATTGTACATGATTGGGGATATTCGGCCGCAGGGGCTGCAAATTGTGAAATATGATAATAAAGGCGTGTTGCAGTGGGAGCGATTCGTTATGCATGAGAAGTGGTTAAATGGGTGGAAAATAAGCTTTATCCCGGTCGACAACAATCAAATTCTCGTCTCGGGTATCACAAATCCAGGCTTCGGCGGTTCAACTGCGGTTACGGGCGCTTTTGTGTATACACTTAAAAGTGACGGCCAGTACGAAATCTTATTTCCGGATTCCTATAACTTTAACTTTGGTTTGAGTGTTTTTAATCCCATTTTGGTGACACGCGCAGGAGATTATTTCGCTT
>QQUM01000476.1 GCA_008501545.1 Calditrichota bacterium | reverse complement strand
GAGAAAAACACTTTTTTACAATTGTCATTTCTAAATTTTTGTATAATTGCAGAATTCTTAGACGAAGTATGCCGATAAACGCGAGGAAAAACATACGTTCATATCGGATAAAAAGTCTATGAGAAAATTAGCCTTTTATTTTACATTCATTTTAAGTTTCAATTCTTTTATTCATCTATCGGCCACGAACTGGCAAAAATCGTTCGGACCGTTTCAGGGTGCCATTAACAAAGTCTATGTTGATCGGATCAATCCGGCAATTCTTTATGCAGTGACCAGTAACGCGGTTTACAAGACTATGAATGAAGGGCAATCCTGGCAACAAATACTTGAAAGTGATGCGCCGATCTATGTTTTTGCAATCGCGCCGGGTAACCAAAACATCATTTACACGAATTCTCAGAAATCAACAGATGGTGGTGTGACCTGGAGCACAATCCAGCCTGTTCCCTACTCTAAAATTGAATTCAATCTTAACAGCGAAGATGACATCAATAATAAACTTGCAATCCATCCCCTGGATGCAAATATACTCTACGCAGCTTTATCTTCTTTTGGCATGTATCGCTCCACGGATGGTGCAGAAACCTGGAATATCATTCCTGACGCCCCCCGGGGACTTGTCGTTTTTAATTCATCCAGTCCGGCACAGCTTTTTTGTGCGGGAAGTGATTCCTTTAACATAACAACAAACAATGGAAACACATGGCTCAGCATGGGTGTTCTACCCGAAGCTGCCAATTATGTCCCTAAAAAACTTGTCCACGATACTGGGATATTATATATCTTACAGGCGAATGGCGTAGATCAGTTACAAGGTGAGAGAATAATTCTGAGCAGGAACAATGGAATTGATTGGACAGAAGTTGCATTGAATATTCCTTTCCATGAATATCTCACTGAAATAAACAGCGTTTCTGCGAAAGACGGTTACTTGTTTGTGGCAACAAATATCGGCCTTTACAGGTCAATCGATGAGGGACTGACCTGGACACATTTCTCCGGTGATTTTGATGACTTAAATCATGTGGACTTCACAAATCGCATTATTGTTGGAAGCAAGCATTATGGTGTATCGGTAACAAGAGATTTAACGAATGACTGGCAGAACATTGGACTGCACCCTCTTTCTGCCGCCAATACGACACTCCTTTCGGATGTTACCGGAGCGTTGTTTGTGCAATGGCAAGGCGGGCTGTGGCAACAAAAACTAACCACCGATACATGGCGGAGTATTATCCCACCGCATAAAACGGTTACAATGCGATCGGCCATCACTTTGAGCAAACAGGATTCTTCATCTGTCCTGGCGATCTATGATCATAATTTTATAAAGTATAGTATTCGTGATGACGAATGGTTGGTTCTCGGTTCGTTTCCGGCAGACCCGAAGGAAAAGATTGCCACTTCGCCAAATGATGATGTTTTGTTTTGCCGTTCCACAAATGGACTGCTGTACCGTTCGATTAATGGTGGCTTGAGCTGGCAAACGCTTGATACGCCTATCGGTGAATCAATTTTAGATTTTCACTATTCAGATAAAAACAATTTCTATCTTCTAACGGATTTGAATTATTACTCATCGATTGACAATGGCACGAGTTTTCAGGCGCTACGCACAGGGTTGCCAGTTGAAAATTTGCAATCGACAACGATATGGTTTGATACAAAAGAGACTGATCATCTTTTTTTACAGATGCTGGATAAAATCTATCACAAAAAACAGGCAACAGCACTGTGGGAAATATATCATCCGCAGACCAGCCTTGTGTTTCCAAAAATTGGGCAGTGTCTTATATGTTCACCTGATAGTTCGGAGTCCATATTTGCTGTTATCCCGGAATATTACGATGGTGCATCCTATCTCGCTCGCTTTGGGCAGATGAATAACACATGGCTGCCTATAAAGACCAATTTCGATTCAGCCTCATTTATGAATTTTAATTTTGCTGCCTTTGCTCCATACGAGCTTTATCACATCGACAGCAATGGAAATATATGGCATGGAGATGTACTTGCGACCGCGGATACGATCGATTTTTCAAGCGCACGTATTCAGATCGTTCATTCATCAGCGGACCCTTCGCTGGATTCTTTGGATATTTACTTAAACAAAACGCCAATAATTGATAACATAAAACGCAATGAAGCAACCCCCTTCTTTGATGTGCCTGCAGGCGCACTAGCAAGATTTGGTATCGCAAAATCGACCAGCACATCCGCTTTGGACTCCATCGTCAGTATCGCAACGACATTCGCGGCAGGACAAGCCTACAATGTTTTGATTTCGGGCGTTCAGGATACAACGAGATTTACACGAAATCCTGATGGTGCAAGTCGATGGCTTCACATCGACATTATTGATGGCGCCAGACACGCAAACACAACATCCAATAAAGTAGAATTTCGGTTTTATAATCAGGTGTCAGATGCGCCTGCAATAGATTTGGTCGTGCGTGATTTAGCTGAAATTGCAGACAGTACCAGTTTCGGTAATTATTCTGATTATATCACGCTGACTCCGGATGATTATGTTTTTGAATTAAAACCATCCAGTGAAGATTCCATTCGCCTGGTTTCGTTTCATGTGGATTTACGTACATTCGCTGAAAAAACATTTACGCTAACGCTCACCGGATTTCTCGACCCAATAGAAAATCAGAATGGACAGGGATTAACTTTGGTTGGGACCCTGCCAAATGGTCAACAAGTCATTTTTGACAATGAACAAAGTGAGCCCGGGACGCCAATAAAAACGACATTGATATCGCCATCGAATGCTGTGTTGAATGTTTCATTGCGTCCAATCCTTAAATGGCGCCCAACGGTACGGGCATTATCTTATCAACTTCAGTTAGATACACATCCGGCTTTTACTATACCTATAATCGATACCCGAGGTATTTTTGATACGACAGCGATTGTCAGTAGCCTTGCAGAGAACCAACAATTTTATTGGCGAGTTCGAGGCTTGAATGATTCCGGGGATGGAGAATGGTCTTCCGTATGGCAGTTTACAACCACGAGCAGTAAAGCAGCGCCTGCTGCCCCCGTGCTTTTGGAACCCACCGATGGAAGCAAGGCGACAGAAACCACCATAGGTTTTGTATGGTTGCCTGTTGAAAACACATCAAATTATACATTGGAGTACTCATTCAATGCACAATTTTCTCCGGCATTGCAGTTGCGAAATATCACGGATACGACATTCACTGTAGACTCACTACAAAATTCAACAACTTACTACTGGCATGTAAGAGCCAAAAATGATTCAGGAGAGAGTGATTGGTCAGAACGATTTGTTTTCACAACAAAATCAGCGCCTGATCCACTTTTGCAACCACAATTGGTCTTTCCGCAGGATTCTGCACAGAATATGTTTACAAATATCACTTTGCAATGGAATGCTGTATCCGGAGCGAGCGACTATGCTCTGGAAATCTCTAATGATGAGAAATTCTCACCTGCCATATTTTATAATTCGATTTCCAAGACCAGCAAACGTATGCATGAATTAAAGAATTCAACAACATATTATTGGCGTGTTCGTGCAGCTGATTCAACACAACAAAGTGAGTGGTCGGAAGTATCCAGCTTTACAACGGTCCCAAATTATCCGCTTGCCTATTCCATTGAGGAGACGCTGGCAATTCCGGCGTTCCTGCAATCAGATCAGCTGGAATCGAGTGACTACCGCATCATCGGCTTTCCGGGCGATGCAGGGTTTTCGCTTGATTCACTGTTTGCCGGCAATCAAAATGAATCGTGGAAGGCATTTTGGGACAATGGCGCCAGTAGCAACTATTTTATTCCATTTGA
>QQUM01000662.1 GCA_008501545.1 Calditrichota bacterium | reverse complement strand
AACGGCTGCCATACATTGTAAACGATTTGCTGAATAATGGAACCATAACAGAAAACATCAATAAACTGATTACTTCCGTTTCCGACAATGTGCTCGGCAAACTCATCGACATCGCATTGAAAGAACTGCCGCCACCGCCGGTTCACTTTTCTTTTCTTATTTTAGGAAGTGAGGGCCGGCGGGAACAAACGCTGAAGACGGATCAGGATAACGCCATTATTTTTGAAGATGTGCCAGAGCACAATTTGCAATCCGTACAAAATTATTTTCTCGAATTGGGCCGCAAAGTTTGCGGTTGGCTCGACGCATGTGGCTACGAATACTGCAACGGCGATATCATGGCCCAAAATCCAAAATGGTGCCAACCGCTTAGCATGTGGAAAAAATACTTTCGCACATGGATTTTAACACCTGAGCCAAAAGCTGTCATGCTTTCAACAATCTTTTTTGACTTCCGCAGCGCTGCCGGTAATGCCAACCTCGCGAACAATTTGAAAGATTATTTAAAGGGGAATTTAAAACAACGTGAGGCAAATTTATTTTTTTATCACCTGGCACAAAACTGTTTAAAGGTACGCCCTCCAATCGGTTTTTTTCGCAACTTTGTCGTGCAATCGAAAGGGGAACACCGGCATGCATTCGACCTGAAAAAAGCGATGACACCAATGGTGGATTTTGCCCGGATCTACGCATTGGAAAACGAAGTTGATGAAACGAACACAATGGAACGGTTCGCCCGATTGCACATGCATAACCTGCTTACAAATACCCAGCTTGAAGAAATAACTCAAGCCTATGATTACCTTATGCATATGCGACTTGCTCGTCATGCCACCGCCATCATCGACGAGGCGAGCAGTGCAGATAATTATATCAATCCGAAAAAATTAAACAAACTTGACCAGAAACTGCTGAAGGAAATATTTTCACTTACCGGCGAATTACAGCAGAAATTGAGTGTACACTTCACCGGGGCAGCATAAAATGAATACTGTGTAGCAACCGCCGAAACCATTATCGTGCAAATCGATAACCGTACGGGACGAAGTTTACCACTGTCGGATGACGCCCGGAAAACACTGCACACCTGGTTACTTGATGGAATTGAAGGATGATTTTACAAATCACTACAAAGCCTGGATTGCAACAGCCACAATTGCAAGAGACAAAAACACATTGCCGGTCAGTACTTCAATTTGTTATAAAAATTCTTTTCAGAAGCTTCCCGGGCTTGCTTTAACGTCTTTATGCCTGCCTTTTCCAGAAATGGAATAATCTTGAGAAAAACCTCAGCCGTGGCCAGCGCATCACCGAGTGCACTGTGCCGGCCAATGTTCTTCACTCCAAATCGCTTGCACAGGGCATCAAGATTGTGCTCTTTCAGGTTTGTGTGGATAAGAGATGATAGCAGCAGTGTATCGAGTATGGGATTATCAAAGATAACATGGCTTTGTCCTTCTTTGATTTGCAGAAATTTCATATCGAACGCAGCATTATGTGCGACAAGAATGGTGTCCCGGGAAAATTTATGGAAGCGGGGCAAAACCGTTTCGACAGTCGGTTGACCGGTTAACATTTCAGGTAGGATACCATGTACTTTAATCGATTCCCCGGTTAATTTCCGTTTTGGATTGATTAGCTGGTCAAAAGTTTCGGTTGCCAGCAAGCGACCATTTACAATGCGTACAGCGCCAATCGAAATTATTTCATCCCCACCCGAAGGATCGAGTCCCGTGGTTTCCGTATCAAAAACTGTGTAGCTCAGTGCGGTGAGTGGTTTATCGTCGGTTTCTCCTTTTTGTCCTGCCTGATGAAAAAGGTCAAAATCATAAAACTGCGGTTGCACGCTGTGAAGGTCCATGGGTTCGACGCCCTGTTCTGCCGCTGGCTCGAGCAATACCGGCAGCTGCAGTTGCATGCTATTGCGACTGCTGGCCTCATCGTCGTGCAGCCAAACAGCGGCATGATGTTCATTCAGTACCTCATTCAACGTACGATACACCGCACTTTGATTCAGGAGTAAACGCTCGCCACCCCATGTTTTCACCTTATCTTTTGCAATCGATGGGCCAGACCAGCTAAACGCCAACTGGATGAAATCTTCCTTTCCGGAATAATTCATGTCAATGGAATGTACACCTGCCAGTTTTTTTATTTTGTTCATCAGGTACAAAATTGCCACGGCCAGCGAATAGAGATTGGCTGACACCCAAAAACCCTGCGGTTTTTCTTCAAAATTCAGAACGAGCTCCAATTGCTCTAGTGCCATCCGCCTGACAATTTGCAGCACATCCATTAGTAAAATATCATCCTGGCCCCACTTCGACCCCAGCTTTGATAACTCGCCGCCAGCATCCCGTTGAATGCGTTCTTGCAATAAGTGCACATCGGCTAAAATTGCATCGTGCACTTCTTTGCGTTTGCCCGCCTTCATTTCAGGAGAATCAATGATCGTCTCAAAAGCCGAGCGAATATTCGCTGCGACACCGCGTAATCCATCACTCAAATTTGTAATAATCTGTATGTGACGGCCATGGGACTGCACTTGATCCGTGATATCACGCATGAGCAAAATATAACCTTGCAGATTATTCTCTTCATTGATGATCGGTACTGTTCGAATACGGAGCGTATTTTTTCCACCGACGCCATAGAGAAACACGGAAGACGGGATCTTGCTACCGTGTTGAATTTTTGCATTTATTGCCCAAAGTGTATGAGAAAGGGTGTTTTTATCAAAAATGCCAAGAAGAGAGCGTCCCAATCCAGGTTCACCACTGTTGTTATCTTTTAAAAGTGAACGAGCTTGCTTGTTATAAAGCAAGATTAAACCTTCAAGATTGCAAATAAGAACACCGGATTCCAGTTGACTGATCAGGGAAGCCAAAATCGTTTTTTCGCGCTCGTGTTGTTGGTTCGCCTGTTTTATACTTTCAGAAATATTTTCCTGCATCGATTCAAAAACAGTCGCAGATAAATTTACAGACTCGATGAGATGCAACACAGGTCCACTACCGCGTTCTTTCAAGCGGTGTTTTGCATTTCCGGATGTAATCAATTGGATTTCTTCTGCGATTTCATGCAATGGGATAAAATAATTCACAATGAAATAATGTGCCATCGTAATGAGGGCTGCGAGTGCGACGAGTCCTGTCAAAATTAACACAGCCAGATTCCGGTGTGCAAGAACGGTTAAAATCTCCTTTTCACGTCCACTTAAATTGGAAATGGCAATATACAGTCCGATACTGCAGATAAACAGTATGAGAAGTGCAGGTATAGCGGCGAGCAATTTTGGATAAAGCCTACGTGGAGATTTCATTTGTCGAGCAAAATTTGTACGGTTTCAACAACACACTTCGTAGAGAAAGGCCGTAGAATATACCTTTGTGAAAATTGAACAAAATGAGAAAGACAGAAGCATAGCAGTCAGTTTTTGCAAATGCCTGCATTTAAATTCATAACATTCCCGAATCTATGATATTAAAATTTTTTGCACTTAAACCATTATAGGCAGTTCATATTTATTCTGCAAGTTTTTTGAATTTTAAATAATCAGGTGGATTTGGGGAGAATATACTGAGCATGAGCATTTGACCGTATACCAGGCACGAATCTTGAAACGTTAAACTGAACCACTGACCAAATAATCCTTGCTTGTGCCTGTTTTTCTCATATTTTTCATTTTACTGCTTTGAAAAAATTTCATTTTCGTAAATGCTCTGTTCTGGCGGTATAAATACAGGATAAATCAATTCATAAGTGCAGCGTACTGGATTAAATAGAAATGGACTTCACATGACTAGCCTTTTCATGAGG
>QQUM01000676.1 GCA_008501545.1 Calditrichota bacterium | reverse complement strand
AGATATTGCTGTCGGCCCGAGACCTGATCCCAATTTGAGTTATATTTATCTGGCAGACATTGGCGATAATGATCGCAAAAGGAATGTCCGTTCCATATTGCGTATCCCTGAACCGACTCTCTCACCAGGCACAAAAACAAGTCAAAAAATCATCCACAATTTTGATAAAATTCGATTTTCATTCCCCGATGGACCGCGAGATGCAGAAACGCTGCTGCTTGATCCGCAAACACTGGATTTATTCATCATCTCAAAAAGAGATGCGAACGCCCATGTGTACAAAATTGCCTATCCCCAAAAAACAGAGAGCATAAACAAAGCGCTCCATGTCGCTTCGATACGAATGACGATGGTTGTCTCTGGGGATATTTCACAGGATGGAAGTGGAATACTGCTAAAGACATATGGCTCTGTTTATTACTGGAAAAGGCATCGGGGTGAATCGATACAGCAGGTTCTGAACAGGAAAGGGAAACGAATTGATTATTTCCCGGAGCCGCAGGGGGAGGCAATCTGCTGGGCGCCATTCCAGACTGGATACTTCACTTTGAGTGAGGAATTGCTGGGGATTCCGTGCCGTCTGGTTTACTATGATTTTTCATCTAACCATCGCCCGAACCATGTTACACAGGCCGATATGAAGAGCTGGAAGAAGGCCTATTAATTTTTTCAACAGCAAAATATAAGAAACCGCCGGAACTCAAGCAGCTATGCTGAATTCCGGCGGTTTTTTGTATGGTGTTCGCTCATGTCTCACTGTCATCAAGATGTTTGCCGGTGCGTTTGTAGTGAAGGATTTAAGCCTTTCTATAAGCAGAAGGGTATTGAGAGAGACTAAATTCTCCACTACGAACGTTTATCGACAATTTACCCTGTTTCATCCTTTATTTTCCCATCCGAGAATATTATCGATCGTACTGGTTGCCAATGGATGATAACCGGCACGGGCGTTTTTGTATATACGGCGTGCCAGGGCTTTGCCATCTTCGGTTTTCGCTAGTGACCAGTAGAGCGGCGCAATAAATTTAATTCTTCCCACACTCGACAGAAAATCTTCCAGAGCAAGATAAGATGGATAATAGCGATTTTGGATAGCCAGCATGAGCCAACTGAATAAGACTTCTGAATTTTGGGTTTTGCTGAAGGCAAAGGTCTTGTCTAAATCGGCCAGTTTTTCTCTGCTCAGTTTCTGTGGCAGATATTTGATAAAATAGCGCCAGTGGTGTGTCGTCCAGTTGTCTGTTTCCAAATCAGCGGCATTTTTGTTTTGATTGAATGCTTCGAGCTGGGATTGTACTTTTTCCAGAGCTGGCGATTCCACAATAACATGATTGTCCGGTAAACCCGGATCATAAATCCAGGCCTGAAGTTGGAGTTTTCCTGCCAGGTTTTCATCACCCTGGATTAAATTTTCCTGACAGTATGTGTAGAATTTTTCTGATGACATCGGTTGGAAAGCGAATGTGTCGAAGTAAGTTTTCAGAAATGCATCCCACTTTTCACGTCCGACTAAATTTTCCATTGATCGGAGAAAAAGGTGCCCTTTGTCATAGATAATTGCACTCGGTGCATTGTCCGGGTCATCTCCGGCTAAATTCTGGCGCAATGCCGTCCGTGGATTGTCCTGTCCCATGCGCTCAATGGTTTCCAGGACATTATCATAGTCGAGCTTGGCTAACATTTCTTTGTATTCGAAACCGTAAATTTCTTCCATTATCCGGTTCTCGAAATAGGTTGTGAATCCTTCATTTAACCAAATATCTTCCCATGTTGAATTGGTTACCAAATTCCCTGACCACGAGTGGGCCAGCTCATGTGCTACGAGGGAAACAAGGGATTTATCACCGGCAATAATGGTTGGTGTTGCGAAAGTCAATCTTGGATTTTCCATTCCGCCAAACGGAAAACTTGGAGGCAAAACAATAATGTCATAGCGGTCCCAGCGGTATGGTCCGTATAACTTTTCTGCAGCAACGATCATTTGTTCCGTGTCTTCAAATTCCGCAGCAGCGGCGGGAAGTACGGACGGCTCGGCATAGACGCCAGCCCGGTCACTAATGGCCTGAAAAGCGATATCACCGACAGCCAGTGCAATGAGGTAGGAGGGAATAGCTTGCGGCATTTTAAAATGATAAAGGCCATCAGCATTTTTTTCAGTTGTGTTTTCAGCACTCATGATCGCCATGAGTGCTTTTGGTACGCGAATATCTGCGGTATAGGTCATGCGGACACCCGGGCTGTCCTGGCATGGAATCCAGGTTCGGGCAAACACAGGTTGGTTTTGGGTGAAAAGAAAGGGGTGTTTTTTACCTGCTGTTTGTTCCGGGGTAAGCCATTGTACAGCTTTGGCGTCCGTGGTTTTGTAATATACATTTACTTGTCTGGTAAATTTTTTAATTGCGATGTAAAGGGGCGCACCTTTGTGTTCATGCTCATCACCGAGGCGCCACGTCGTTTCCTGTTCGTTTTTACCCAAAGTTACCCGCTCAATATGAAGAAGGCTTGTATCGAGAATCAGGGTATCTGTACCGGCTTTGTTGTTCAATTCTAACCGGGCACACCCGTTGAGTATTTTCGTTTCAAAGTTTACGTCCAATTCCAGATCCAGATGCTGTACCTTGACCTTTTGTGGATTGGACCATGAGTGTGAATCTTTCGGAATATCGAATACCGACTTCTTGGCTGTGCAAGTGCTCATGGAAATGAAAAGTAATACAATCAGGCAGGGAAAATATGTTTTTGTGCCAGGTAATTTGTAGCGGAACATCATTAAAACTCCATTTTTCATTAAAGTTCTTTTTGGGAAAAAATTTTTCCAAGGATGCTGAAGGGAATGACTAATTTAACAACTAATCGCTGTGATCAAAATGAATTCATTTTTGGCAGACTCAGGTTGTCTGGTGTGGAGGAAATACCCCTGGAATTTATTTTAGCTGAGTTTGACCTGATAATTCAATTGGTGCATGTTTATAATTGAACGCTATTTGTGAAATTTATTCTGGCAAATCCCGGTAGAATGTGGAAGAAGTTCTATTTTTTTTCAATATCCTTTATTTTAAAATATAAGGCGACCAGGACAATCGACATAAAAAAAGTTGCTATGCCGAAGCCAAAACGCCTGAATTGCAGCTCTTTTAATTGTGCGACACCCAGATCGAATGCGTCCTGTGTGAATTTTAGTCCTTCATCGGTTTTCGCTTTTACTTGATCAGCATCGAAAGTATGGACAAGTGTTCTTGCCTGGGTAAGGCGCTGTTTCGCATCTTTTACAGCGTAGCTCATTTCCAGGGCATCCATTCCGACCCGCTCAACTTCTTTTAACAATGTCGAGGATGAATCATATGCTGTAACCAAATTTTTTAAATCCAGATGGATCTGTTCGGCTGTCTCGTACGCTTCTTCTCCCTCATCATGGCATTCAATGCATGTGGATTTTTCACCTGAACCTATCATGTCATCATTTGTTTTTTGAACAGCATGGTTACCGTGGCATTCCTCACATGCATGCAGGTCCGATTCCATGAATTCTTCGGCCATTGCACTCTCTGAAAAATATTCCATATTGTTGACGTGGCATGTTCCGCAGACGTGGCTGATGGATGTCAATCCGGGCGGCATTGCCCCGTGATTTCCATGGCAATCGTTACAGGCGGGGGCACCGGTATCCTGATTTTCAAGTAAAGCGATGCCGTGGACACTGCCTGCATAATCATCATATTGTTTTGTTGCAATATTGTACTCTTTCATGTACTCGTTATCGCTGTGACATGTTTTGCATGTGCCCGGCATGTTTAATGCATAGGTTGTGGAGCGCGCATCAT
>QQUM01000163.1 GCA_008501545.1 Calditrichota bacterium | reverse complement strand
GAATGTAACGATCGACCCAACTCGGGTCGATGTGAATGTGCACCCAACCAAGATGGAAGTGAAATTTTTGGATGATCGTATGGTCTATTCAATTTTGCGCGGTGTGATACGGCGTCGACTGATGTCTGCACACAGTATTCCCGATCTCCATTTATCGAAAAAAGACGAAACTTCGGGAGAAACACCGATTACAAAGGCGACCGCATTCACGAGTCCAACGACAGATTTTTCCAGCAATACCGACTTTCTCGATCCAGGATCGATACCGCAGGCAAAACAGCAGTTTTTTACCTCACCGTCGCGTCAGGACCGGCAACAATTGCAATTCGAGCTACCAGCAAGTGAGAAGGGCATCCCGGAACAGGAGCACGTCGATGAAAAGACAGGGGATCCTCACTCGACGATGCCGTTTCAGAAATCAAATGTTTTTCAATTGCATAAAAAATACATTCTGTCGCAAACGAACACGGGCCTCATTATAATAGATCAACATGCCGCGCACGAACGCATTCTTTATGAACGCGCTTTGAAAAATTTTGAAAATCTGCAACCCCATTCACAAAAATTACTTTTTCCAAAAATGCTGGAGCTCTCATCTGAAGATTTTTCCACACTGGAAGAGATGGTGCCGTTTCTCGAGAAGCTCGGTTTTATGTTGGGCGAATTTGGAAAAAACACTGTTGTTATCGACGGTATCCCGGCGCGGTTGCGGGTGAAAAATTACGATATATTATTGCAAAATATGATCGACGATTTCCGGCGTGGAAAACGCAACAACCTGGAAATACGGGATAATGTAGCCAAGATCTGGTCCTGTCACGGATCCATTCGTTCAGGGGATGCATTAACGAGTGATGAAATTAGCGCACTGATCGCCCAGCTTTTTGAAGCAGAAACGCCTTATTTTTGTCCGCACGGACGTCCGGTTATCATTAAAATAAGCGTAGATGAATTGGATAAACGTTTTAACAGGACCTGAGTTTGGCGGGAAACAGCACACAACACATGGGGGCGCCGGTTGTTGTTATCGCCGGACCGACCGCATCCGGCAAAACCGAAGTTGCTATCGAACTGGCCGAACACATCGATGCAGAAATCGTATCATCCGACAGCCGGCAAATCTACAAACAACTCACTATCGGCACGGCAAAGCCCACCGAATCACAATTGCAAAAAGCCCCTCATCATTTTATTGATTTACTTGAACCGCAACTGGAATACAGTGCCGGAAAATTTTGTCGTGATGCCCGTAAACTGATTGCTGTACTGCGGGGGCGTGACAAAAACGTTGTTGTGGTCGGTGGCTCCGGCATGTACATCGATGCGCTGCTAAACGGTTTTTTTCAACCGATTGCGGCCGATAAAGCGCTGCAGAAAGCATTAAAACGTCGGGCTCAGATAGAAGGCAGTGAAGCCCTGCATACCGAGCTTGCAAAAGTTGATCCCGAGCGTGCAGCAGAACTGCCTGCACTCGATGCGCATCGTATCGTTCGCAGCCTGGAGATTTATTACGCGACCGGTCAAAAACATAGTGCACTTCTGAAGGAACCCCGTATTCCTGCGAATTTTCCTTTTGTGCAATTTGCGCTCAACTGGCCTCGCCAGGAATTATATGACCGGATTGAAAAACGCGTTGATATGATGCTCCAGGATGGTCTCGTTGCTGAAGTCGAATATTTGTTGAAAAATGGTTTGGCGAAAGAAACAAATGCTCTGCTTACCGTCGGCTACCGCGAGGTCATACAATATTTGGAATGTGAATTTTCCTACGATATGATGGTTGAAAAAATTAAACAACATACACGGAACTATGCAAAGCGACAATTAACCTGGTTTAAAAGAGATAAACGAATTCACTGGATCGATTGTTTTGGCAAAGTACCAAAAGAGATAGCCGACGAAATCTGTGGACATTTACCGGAAGCGTCTGAATGAGCAAAAGAATTGTGATACTTAAAAATACATGCCAAGCAGGGATTAATATTATTTCCGGTGATGAAAATGCCTGAACAACGCTATAAACCGAAACCGGGTGTTCCTGAGTCTGAGCATTCCCGCTTGCAACGAATGAAAAAAATGTTCATTCGTTTTGTGCGCGAAAAACTGGAGAAGGTGTTGTTCATCGGCGCCTGGCCTGCCAGGTTGGGCATGAAAACCGGGTACCAGGGGCAGGTCGATGTGACCCGTTACAGATTCCGCTTGCCCGGGTTTCCAAAAGATCTTGCACCATTGCATATCGTTTTTGCATCCGACTTTCATATGGGGCCGACGACGCATTCGCAGCACATCCAGAAATCGATCGAAGAAATTGCCCGACTTGAACCGGATATTTTGTTGTTCGGTGGTGATTTTGTCTATTTAAAAGCGAAATTTGTTGATGACTGGCTCAAACTGATTGAAAAAAGCTTGCACCCTTCGCTTTTAAAATATGCTGTATTGGGCAATCATGATAACCATTTGGATCCCGGTTATATTGCTAATGCACTGGAAAAAGCTGGTGTGAAAATGCTGACCAACCGTTGTGCATTGTTACCCGAACCGTATGATTTTGTCAGTTTACATGGCCTTGATGACTGGCAGTCTGGCATGCCGGATGTCTCTGCAGCGTTTTCCCAAACCGCAGCTGTTAAAATCGTGCTGATGCATTCGCCATCCAACTATCTCGATTTGCAGGATATCGATTTTGATCTTGCCTTTTGCGGCCACACTCATGGGGGCCAAATCGCCCGAAAGGATGGATCGCCTCTCCGTGCCGGATCAGGTCCATTATCGCGGCAGTACAATTTCGGAATATTTCGACTTGGGGAAGAAATGGAGAAAACGTTAATCGTCAGCAGGGGAGTGGGATTCGGTTCTGTGCCGTTTCGAATTAATTCGGCACCGGAAATCGTTTCAGTGCGATTAATGCCGGAATGAATACTATGAAAATAAATGTACTTTGTATTGAAAAGTATTCTTATTTTCAGTGTAAGCGTTTTCTTGCGCTGTGTTTCCTCCTGCCTACGCTCGAATTCGTCTCACCAATATAACAATGACCGCAATTACTCCGATTAACATCAACAGCGAAATGACAATGAGAACGATCATCACGAAGCTGGGATTTTGCATGAAATTGTGCAGGTTCATGCTCGATTGCACTTCAATACGATTCTGGACGCTTTCATATTTTTGCGGGATATCCGCAAGACCATTACCGTTCATATCACTGAATGTAGCACAGTAGTCTGTGATGGCTTGTTGAAATGAAATGTGGTTTTTATTGGCGTTCAGAAGAAACTTCTTCAAGTCTTCTACAGGTTCTCCATTCTTATCGAGAAAGTCCATTTTTAAAAATCCGCTCGTCATTCTGTGCATAACGAGCAAGCGTTGTGCTGTTATCCAGTCGAATACAACACTGTACAACTGGTCAGCAGCGAATGAAATGGGCCCGCTCAATTGCGTGCTCGTATTTCGTACTGCGCCCGTGACGCGATTGAAGAGAATGCGACTGGTGTTGTATTGCGCTTTCAATCCTGCAAAATGCAGAAAATAGTTTGGACCCTTCAGCGGATAAACAGATGAATTGATTTCCAGTAATTTTTGTAAAGTCGAGCCATCTATGTAAATGTGCACGAGTGGCAGGCCTGAATTTCTTGTTTTAAAAAAATCAATGGGCGGCATAAGCGCGTCAATATCCTGTTGGGTGAGCGATGAATTTTCAGCCGGTTTCCATCCACTGCGAATGTTTTCATTCAAGAGAAATGCAAAATCAATATTGACAGATGTTGCCTGGTGTGAACGCCATAGTATAGCATCTGAAAGAAAGTTCCCAAGGCGGGAATTCGGTAGG
>QQUM01000079.1 GCA_008501545.1 Calditrichota bacterium | reverse complement strand
CGAGCCAGCGCATGAAACCGCCAAACGGTTTGCGAAAGATCGTGTGTTTTCCCATCCAGGCGATTTTTAACCGCAATGTGAAAACGGTTAAAAGTGCCAGTGGAAAATCCCAGTTGCTGGTATGCGGTGCGCCGACGATGATAAATTTTCCCTCCGCCGGCAAATGAGCAGCGATTTTCCAGCCGCTTATGTGCAAACACGATCGGCCAAACCAGTATTTTAAAATTCCGGACTGCGGAGCATTGTGCGGGATTTTGCTTCGAGGGAGTTTTTTGTTCATATGTGACATGGTTTTGCTTGTTTCCTGAAAATTTTCCTGATTCTTTATTTGAAGTGTGCAGTTGGTTCATTAAAAAAAATGTGTGCATTTTTGCATAAAAGAAAGCTTAAAATGAGAAAAAATTTCAAAAAGCAAAATAGAAAATGTGATAAGTGCCGTTATCAGCGCATGTACAGTTCGCGGCCGCTGTAACGGGTTTTGTTGCGACCTTCGTTTTTTGCACGGTATAAGGCTTTGTCGGCTTCTTCGATTAATTTGGGCGGACTGGATTCAATGGCAGGGTATTGGGTTGCAACCCCAAGACTGATTGTGATGTGTTTTTCGAGTTGAGTAAAACCGAGATTTATTCTTAATTTAGTGATTTTCAAACGCATTTTCTGTGCTAAAAGCAGGGCGCCACGGTTTCCGGTTGTGAGAATGACAGCAAATTCTTCCCCTCCATAGCGGGCGGCCAAATCTCCCGGTCGCGTTACGGTACTGTTTAAAACCTCGGCGACTTTTTTCAGGCATTCATCACCAGCCTGATGGCCATAGGTATCGTTGAAATTTTTAAAATGATCGATGTCAATCATGACCAGTGAAATGGGGGCATTGATACGTTTTGCCCGTCGCCATTCCAGGTCGAGGGTTTCTTCAAACTGCCTGCGGTTGGCAATACCGGTTAATGCATCGCGGTAGGCGAGGGCGGCTTTTTTCTGGCTTTGGACGAGTGCGGTGTAATGAAAACTTGCATAGCTGTGGAAAAACAACAAAAAGGCTGTACCGACCAGATAGACGAAAAGGTGCAGGATGAGTAAATTGTTTTTATTCTTGTTTTGTGCAGCGAGCAATTTGTGTGAAGGCAGCAGAATGGATATGCCACCGCGTATCGTGCCGACCTGGCGACCGGCTTCATAGTGGCATTTCAAACAGGATTCCTGCATTTTTACAGGTGCCATGTAACGGAAGAATTGTGATGAATCTTTTTTAATGAGTTCAATTTTATCACGCTCTCCCAGCTCAAATGATTTTAATGCAATTTTTTCCCAGGAATCCGGGAGATGCTCTGGTCGAACTGGATTCTGACTGGTTAAATGCACAATTATGTCATTTTGCTGGTTGCTGATTTCGGCGATCTGCCTTGTCATGTAGGCCGGATTAATTTTTGTCAGGCGAGTCCCTTCTTGTGTGACCAAGTCTCGCTGAGGATCTTTCAGATAGGAATTGGGTTGTGTTTTCCCGGTTACAGGTACATAAACACCACCATGCCAGGTGTTCCAAAGACGAGTCAACTCTATTTGCCGAAAGAAAGAATTTCCCCGGTCCCTGGCGAGTTCAATTGTATTTCTGTTGATGTAAGAATAATTCCAAAATAGCGAAAGAAAAACCAGCAGCGTCCACAACAGGAAAGGAATGAGCAATGCTTTCCAAAGCTCGATTTTGATCTCATTGCTATCCGTTGATTTCTCTGTTGAACGCGATCCATCATTCTTCGCCGAAGCAAGTGGAGAGTTGTAAATTGTTCCAAAGCCCATGAAAAAAAAACGGGAGATGAAACATTTCAAGACGAGCCGAAGTGTTTGATGCTCCCGTCTGCATCCTGTGATGATATTTTTTAGCCCATTATAAAATGTGAGCCCTGTATTTTTGATTCTCAATGTAAAACTTGCTCCCGAATACTTGATAATATTTTGGTTATCGTAGATGCGCTTTATAACCTTAATATTATTCTCTTAATTTATATAAATTCGAAGAACAAGCAGTTTTCTGCACGCCTTAGGCCGCACAGAAAATCCCGCTGAAAAGCAGCGGGAAACTTGGAAGACAGTCAGCACAGCACGGGAATTGTGCTCAAATTTTCATTAAGCCATCTCATGCCATCATTGCATTGTGCGTGTCATGATGGTCAAGCTTATGGAAATTTCGTTAAGTTATTTGACTCTGTTTTATCCTTCTGTTTAAAGCGGGCTGCTGCAGGAATTGCATGCGAAGAGCTTCCGGGACCAAGGGCTGGCCAGGAGTATTTTTCAGGTAAAAAGGCGGGTCGGGATTCATAATAATACGATGCGATTTCATTGATGGCGCCATCATAGGCTTTTTTATTTTTGTGTGCTTCGTTGTGCGTAATGGCCTTGCCCTCATAAATCCCATAAATATTTGTTGCTAAATCTGAACCGGATCCTTTTGAAATAATGGCCCTGCCAAATCGTACCGACTCATTGCCGATCAGGTTAACTGCCGGTGTTTTATTTAAGGCAATTTTTGCATTTATCTTGTATCGAAAACCACGGACTTTGTTACGGACGTAGGTGTTGAACGGACCGTTATTGCCATGGGTGTTATCGGTTTCAATGAAGGTGACATCATTGTGTTCAAAAAGATTGGCAAACGGATAACGGCCGTGCAGGTTTAAATCCGAGTCCCAATAGGGAATGCGATGAAATGTAGCGTGTTGTTCAGTGCTGAAATTGAATGCAAAAACATTGCTGCATGCTCCCGTTCCTAAAAGCATTGCATGCCGCAGTCGGCGGAAAACGTTGTTTTCTACAAGACAACTACTTGTCGATGTGCCCAGGACAACACCGCAACCGTATGATCCCACATCGTACTTGCGGGCACGGTGGAAGTAGCAGCCATTGACAAGAATATGGGCGCTGCATTGCACATTGACATGGTGTCGTGATGCGAGCTCGGAATTCACGCCGCGAAACCAGCAATTTACCGCCAATCCCAGGCGAAAAGTGTTGCCATCAGCACCGCTGCCGGCTGTGCCGTCGTTTCGATAGAACTTAAGGTTCTCGAATCCGATGTTCATTATCGGCTCTATCTTTTGCAGCCACAATTTGTTGTTGGCACTGTACGATTTTGCCGCTGCGTCAGCGAGTGTAATGGTGCGTGAATTCATTTTAACAATTTGTGTTACCTGACCAACATAGCGCCCACTTGTGTCACCGCTTTTGCGGTAACCATCATCGAAATTTTCCTCGCAAAGATGTACCCAGTCGCCTTCGTTGAACTTCTCCTTCAGTTCGTCCCGGATTTTATCCTGACCTTTAGCGAGATCACGTGTCAGCATGACGGGATCCCCGAGCGTTCGTCCGTCCAGGCGGATGCCTGCGTTTTGACTACCAACCTTTATTTCTATGCGAGTCGTCATGGCGCCTTCGCCCTGGAATATCAGGCCATTATCACGAGGCGTAAGGACCAATGGTTTATTCAATTTATACTTCCCGGCGGAGAAGAAAAGGATGACCGGTTTTGCTAAGGTGCGTGCTTTGGTGATTGCATTTAAAATTCGCTCTGTATCGTTTTCACCGGGCATGTCGGTGATTTTTAATACCGCTGCTGCGGTTTTCGGCGTTTCCGCAAGCAGGCCGGCGCGTGACCAGTCGATGCGGTTTTCTGATGCAATATAAGTTGGTTGTGCTGCGGCACCTTCCGCCGGCATCGCTGTTAAAAATGATGAGAGTAGCGTATCCATTATGACTCCTATCGCAAAGTGTACTATGCTTAACAACATTTTTATTCTATTCTACTTGTGTCTTTTGTCAAAGAAATATTGAGATCAATT
>QQUM01000274.1 GCA_008501545.1 Calditrichota bacterium | reverse complement strand
GAGAGATATCACTTTTAAACCAATGGCCATGATGCAGAACTCCGGTTTGAATTCCATTCCAAGTCTCACCATAAACACTGTTTGCCTCCCTTCCCACATGATAAGAAATCCCGGCTGCTGCCATCAGATCGCCTTCGTACGTAGCATCGATAAAAACCCTGGCCCTGAAGTTTTTACCACTCAAAGTGGCAAACGATTTTATCTCGCCGTCAACTACTTTAACGCCGTTTTCGCGGTTTAACCATTCATCGCGTAAAACAGTGATTTTATTTTCAGCTATAAAATCTTCAAAAACCTGTTCGGCAGCATACGGCTCAAAAGTCCATTGCGTTCTCTTGTTTCCATCTGCGGCCCTGCTCCCAATACCAATTTCGCCATATTCTTCCCGTGTTTGCCATTTCCAGGAATCTTCTTTCTGATAATGCTTCCAGATGCGGTGATAAAATTCGCGCGACAGTCCGCCGATAGCCTTTTTATTACCTGTATCAGTCCAGCCCAAACCGCCTGAGGAAAGGCCACCCAAATGCACATCAGGAGACACAATCAAAACCGACTTTCCCATCTTCGCCACCTGAACAGCGCTGATTACCGCAGCTGAAGTCCCTCCGTAAACAATGACATCAGTCTCAAACGAATTGCTGTTTTCATAAAATTTATCCTGACAATTAAAAAGAATTAGTGTCAGCATTATAACCAGAATTTTTGATTTCACTATTTTTCCTCTCATTTCACATTGACATTTAGCAGCAGCTCAGATTTTTTGATTGCGGGGACTTCTGGTGTTTTAGCCAGCGCTTTCAATGACGACTTCTGCACACCAAATTGATCCATAGGAAAATTTACAAATCCAAGTTTGCGCGCTGGAGAGTTTTCTGAAACGCTATAATCTAACTTATTCGGATCATTAAAAATTGGTTCACCATACAAACTATTTGTCTCTATGTTGTAAATCCGTGCTTTTAAAAGCGATTCTTCATTGGGAAATAAGTTGTAATCCAGTTCCTTGCCCCATCCATTGAGCCGCACATCCCGATGGCCAGCCTGTACGATATTCCTGCGAAATACGTCTTCACCGTTGGCAAACCAGACATGCGGGTGAAAACCATCATTTACCATGATATTGTTTTCAACTACACGGTAAAATCCTTCGCGGAGCTTGATGCCTCCGTTCAGGCAAAGATTATTATAGATGTGATAATTTGAAGAGCCGTCGTCCAGGTCGATGTCCCAGCCATGATCACAGCGAAAGCGATTGTTTCTGATGATGGTTGTGTGGATGGCATCCCAATTTGGCATATCGGGATTTGCTGTGGTGATACTATCCATCGTATTGCGTTTAGGATGCCAGAAGCGGTCTCTGCCCCATGAATTAAAAGCGCCGTGATCACCGGTTTCCAGAACCGTATTGAATACGTCATTGTATTCAATGATGTGCCCGCCCCAGGTGCCATCACCAATATTGATTCCGGCCCGGGGTACATCATAAATGGTGTTGTGACTTACCGTAATTTTCATGGCCATGGAAATCTGCACGCCGGCTGTTTGTTTCTCTACCCTGCCAATTCGATGAATCAGGTTGTTTTCAGCGACACAGTTGCGGGGATATAGGTCATTTTTAGGGCCACGCAGGGTATCCATCGCAGCAAGCGGAACAAATTTTTGATATTGGAAAGAGGGGGAACGAACAGCAGAAGGATCGCCAACAAAACTCACTGCGCTGGCGCCGCAATTATGAATGTGGTTGCCGGATATTTTGGTTTGCTCATTGTATCCACTAACTAAAATCACATTTCCGCCAAGGTTCGCAAACTCACAGTCAGAAATCTCACAATTTTCTGTTCCTTCCAGAAAAACTGCTGCCCCCCGGTACATAGTCCAATCGCTTCGCAGCAAGGGCTCATACGCTTCCATCATAGTTCTTTGGGCATACTCAAACTTTATTCCTTGAATGGAAACATCCCGAACCGGATTGTCTAAATCACCTTTTAATTCAATGAAGTTTTTTGAAACAACACCTTCAATTTTAGTGGTGTGAATATTCAGGCCATCAGGTGGCCAGAAATATAGTTTTTGTGTATCTGCATCAAAATACCATTCTCCGGGACTATCCAATTCCTCCAAAACATTTTCAACCATTCGGTATTCCGGATGAGGCGCATGTGGTCGATTGTTTTGATGGCCTTTCGTCAAAATAGCTTCACCTTTTTCATCAACACCGATCACCTCGTAATGGAATCCGCCCCATCTGCCTTTGCGCAATGCGTGGAGAATGGCTCCTTTTGGCTTTTTCCAGGAGGCCAGTCGTTCTATTGAAAGCGCATCTGCTGCATAGCCCTGCCAGCAACCGCCATCTTCGTCATAATTTGGATATCTGGCCAGTATTTGAGGCTGATCATTTGCGACCAATTGATCAAAATTTTGTTTCATTTGAACATCTGCCACAAAAATATTGCTATTTGATTTTTTCCATGTCAAATCCAATGGGACCGAACCTTTTAGCCTGACTTTCGATTGCCCCGTGCCAATGATTTTCAATCCATTCAAGTTGGGAGTAATTAGTATTGGTTGTGTAATGCGGTAGTCGCCGGGGAGGATATTTATCGTGATAACAGCATGAGTATCTGTGGATTTGTACTGTTCAGCCAGTTTTATGGTCTCATGAATATCAGCTAACGGATTGTCTTTTTGGCCACTATTACCCTTCTCACCGGTTGGGCTGACGTACAAATCAATTGCAGGCTTGTGGCACCCTTCAATAATTAATAAAAGGGAAAGCAGTAGAACAAAAAAAAAGCATGCGCTAATTAGATGATTCTTCCATTTTTTATTATGAACACTTGTAAGATTCATATGAACAGAGTATTCCTTTTCTCAAGATTGATCTTTTGGGGCCGTGCTTTTAAGTAACTTCCCAGCAATAGAGTCGTCATCCCGGTATTGCACGCCGCTCTGCTACGTGAAAACCAGGATGACATGCGATAACTTTGTAGCCCGCTTTATATAATTTCTACAATTGCGGTTTGCCTTTTAAGTAATCTAATGAAATTAAAAACAAATCCGCTTCACGGACTGTTTTATTATAATATTCGTGACTGTGTTTTTTCTGATTAAAAAATCCGTGCTTTTGTCCTTTATACAAATGCAAATCGCAGCGGCTGCCCACGGCTTCCATTTTTGCTTTGTAGGTTTCGGCCGTTTTAACCGGGATTAATTTATCCTCTGTACCGAGAAATACAATGGTTGGGGGCGCCCCTTTGCGGATGTTGTGCATGGGTGAAATTTCGAGAAAGCGTTCCCCCACGCGCTCATAGCCATATCCATCCGGGCCGTTGTCGAACACTGGATTAAACAAAACCAACGCATTGGCTTTTGAGCTGATCTTTAAATTTTCATCCGGCTCATCAAGGCTTGGTAAAGTAGCGGTGGCCGCGGCCAAATGCCCGCCGGCGGAACCGCCTGATGCAACAATTTTTTGCGGGTTCATGTTAAGCTCCTCGGCGTGCTCTCGTAAATATCGAATGGCTGATTTAGCATCGTTCACCGCTTCAAAAGGTGTTGTTCCGTGCCTGGATTTTACGCGATAATCGGCTAATACCGTAATCATTCCGCGTTGAGCAAAATACTCCGCCTGGGGCTTAAACTGTGATATTTTCCCACCTTTCCAGCCGCCGCCAAAAAAGAAGATAATAGCCGGGTATTTTTTTGATTTTTCAAAGTTTGGCGGGTACCTGAGAATGATGTTAAGTGTATCACCGCCTACTATTTTGTAAGTTAACTCAAACGCTTTTTGTCGCCCTTTATCAAGCTTATCAATACCAAATTCCTGAGCTTG
>QQUM01000659.1 GCA_008501545.1 Calditrichota bacterium | reverse complement strand
CCGCATACCTGGTTATAAAATCCCGTAAAACAATGCCAACCGGCGTGCCTTTGTTTAATTCCCGTCCACATACTGGATCCAGCAGAACACCCCACAGTCCGGTGCTACCGCTGACATTAAATGCATAGTCCGTTTCGAACAGGTAGGTCGCTCCGAAGTTCACTTCTGTAAACCTCGCTGCAGAACATGCGAATAGAACCCAATAGTGTACTTTCGGATTGGTAGCACGTATATCATCCAAAGAGAAACCATCCAACTGCCTTTTCGCATTTATCCATGCATGCATCGCATGTGACGTGTAACCCGAATGTGTTGCGATTGACGCAAAAATGTGGCCTTTTTGCAGTTCGCTCTTGAGAGAATTTACATCACCAGTCATGATACCATGATTACAAACAATGCCTGGCATGTATTCTTTGTAGGTGTCATCCCATACATTCGGCGCGTACTCATCTGCTCTGAAAAACAAAGCGCTGCGCTGTGCTTCTTCGGAGAGCGGACTGCCATTGATACGATAATCATGAATTTTATTTAAATAAAAATTCACTTTGTTTGCCTCTTCTTCCGTCGATGAACAAAGCGGACCTGCATCGATTCTACCGAAAAAGAACTCAGGATTAAATTCAGTATTTCCCGGATTGGCGGGCTTGGTTTTATCTGCCTCCCACACACCGTTTACCAGCTTGGAATCCCATGTTTCGTAGATGCCATTTCCATCGATATCGACCCACGCATCCACGTCGGCATAGTATAAATCAGTGGGATTATCAACCTCGCGTTTGGTGTGGTGGCGCCACAGAGCAGTCGGTATGTCTTTTGATGAACCGATGATAACAAAGCCTTGATAGCCGAGATCATAAAAATATTGCGTAACGAATTTAAGTTCGACCTCTGTCGGGCAATAGAAGTCTGTCGTGGGGTCGGGATGTTTGTTTACTGTTGTGATTGTACTGTACCAGCCCTCATTGGCCAGATCGTTTTGGTATGCTTCGAGACTGTTTGTGAGAATTCCGGTTTCGTTTATAGGATTGCTTAAAATGATCAGGAACTTGTTCTGCGGTACGCCATCAGTCCAAAGTTCCAGCTCGGGAATGTGCACATAATCATCTCCCACAGTTCGTTCAATTGTAAACTTCCAGATTTTTGCCGTTACAGTTGAGAAGAGCGCTTCATCCCAGGTGCCGGATACATCTGTTCTGCTCGGTACAATCAGGCGATACGTTCCAGCTTTCGAACTCAAATCATACTGCGTATCAGCACATTCGAGCCACCAGGTATTGCGGTCTATCCCGGGGAAGCCCGGTTGACCCAAGAAAACGCGGCTTGTATTGACGCTTTGTTTTTCAGTGAATGCGATTTGTACGAAGGCTGGATTGATGTTGGCAGACCGCATAAGTGTTGTGGTGTCACCATCGAAGCAGTTGTTTACATGGCCAATATCCCATGCAGACGCGCTCAGCGAGGCTTGCCCGGAATTTACACGGGACAGAACATCAATTTTGCTTTGATCTGGTTGGGCTTGAGCAAAAAGAAGATGAATGTGAAAAATCAAGGTAAGATGAAAGAAACAAGTTTTCATGAGTGCCTCCTAAAATCCATTCTGTGAGAAATACACAAACGGTTCCATTCGGTCTATTGCTGGAGGAACCAATTCTTTAGGATGCGAAAAACTTTTTCGAAATTGATTTCTGAAGCCGGTAAAACTCAGTTCAAATAGTTGACAGGAGTGTCGAAGGGCATATCAATATTTTAACGATTTTAAGTGCGACGGAGTTCACGATTTTTTCATTTTTTTTTACATGGCTGCGAATTGTTATTTCTATTCCATCGCATCGATTTGCCGACCTAAAGCAGGGACATTCAATTTTTGTTTGCTTCGAATGTACTGCAACATATGATCAATCATTTTCAAATCGCTTATTTTGACCAATTTGCCATTTTTGAGCATGGTGAATCCATCACCGCCGTTAGCCATGAACGCACTGCAGGCAATGGTATAATTTGCTGACAACTCCAGCGGTTTACCATTTACGTGTATATCGATGACACGTTTGCCAACGGGGCGCTTTGAATTGTATTTAAGTTTTACTCCGGAGAATTGTGCGAGTCCGTAGGTTAACTGGCAACTGTATTCAATGAGTTCCAGCAGGCTTTGTCCGCTTATTTCGACAACATGAAACGGGTCGACAAATGGATAAACGTTTTTGATTGCTTCTACAGTAATATCGCCTGCGTTCAAATCCGCCCGCATACTTCCCGGATTCACCAGGCCAATGTCGGCGTGCGAAACGGCTTGAAGAATGTCTGCCATCAAGTTGCTCAGCGTTGATTCCCTGTAGTATTTGCGAAAGGCCGGCCGGTCGATGTGCCCGATCACCTCGGTGAGTTCAGTGTGTGCATCACGTGCCCGGGTAATTAACTGCGCGACTTTCGTATCCGGAGTGAGTGTATCAGCATTTACCGGAATTAACTTGCCTTCATTGAACGAAACACCTTTGCTCTTGGCATTTATTGTCAGATTTAAATAGCCGAGATATTTCCCCTGTCCAAATGTCAAACAAACGAGTGTTCCGGTTTCAGGGTGCTGCACAGGTTGCCACAATCCGTTGTCCGAATGGCCGCCGATGATGACATCGACGCCGTTTATTTTACCGGCCATTGCATAGTCTTCTTCGAAACCTCGCTGTACGGCAGGATCGGCTTCTTTGTCCGACTGCATAGGCGCGCTTTGGTTTTGGTGGGTCAGCAAAACAACGAGATCAACTTCATCGTGAAGTTCATCGACAAGTTTCTGGACAATTGGGTAAGGATCACGGGCTTCCAGACCGTCTCTGTTCGCCGAGTAAATTGTGTTCTTAAAAGCTTCCAGCCCCATAACACCGATAAGCCCGATGCGCACGTCATTTTTTTCTATTATTGCATAAGCCTGGCATAGATTGATGTCTGTTCCTTCATAAAAAATATTGCAATTCAAAACCGGAAAACAGGCACGCTGTTTTACATGCACCAGTTTCTGCCAGCCATATTCGAATTCATGGTTGCCAAGAGCGATCGCATCGTAGCCCATGCTGTTGTAAAGATCAAATGCCATCTTGCCTTCTGTTGCCGCGGCAAGCGCGCCTGTAAAAATATCCCCGGCATCAAATAAAAAACTTTCCGGTTCACTTTTTTGTATCTGGTTAATCAAAGTTGCCAGGTACGGAATCCCACCGATGTATTCGATGTCGTCATTCCAGAAGGCTTCGATTGGCTCGTAGACACTTTCGATGTCGTTCGTGTAGAGAATGGTGACATTTTTTTCCTGAGCATGGCTTGCAGCAGGGATAAGTAGAAGCGCCGAAAGCGCAAGAGAATGAAGAATTCTAAATAGGAGTCGCCTGGCAGGAAGCATTTTCTTTTACCTGATTATGATGTGTTTTCATTTTATTTTTATTCATCAAAGCAAGTAAGGGATTTTTGATAAAAATAAAAGTGAAATAACGGAGTGTAAATTTTGGCACGTGATAAAAATCAGAAAATGGCCGCTGTTATGTTGATGGAGTGGCTGCAAGCGCATTGATATGCATTCTTTATTTATTTTTGCCTGATTAAGCGAATTGCTTGCTTCGCATAAAATCGTACTTCCCAGCTTTCGTCATTTAGCACTTTTTCCAGGTGGGGCACAGCATCATTCGGCAGTGTTTCCAGGATTATGGTCACAACTTCCCGCCTGACATTCGGGTGTTCATCGAGCAGAGACTGATAAAGAAAGTGTTTGGCAGAATCGAGATCCACCCGCACCATCGCTCGCAAGGTATTCGTGCGCTGGTACCATTTCTCCGATGCAAGCTTCTTATGC
>QQUM01000804.1 GCA_008501545.1 Calditrichota bacterium | reverse complement strand
AGTGCGACCACCCAGAGCCAGGAAAGGACAATTTCATTGCTATCCCACAGCGTTTCCAAACTGAAGAAGAAATACGGTTGTATTTCACGCCAGGGTGCCAGCATGAGAAACTCCAATAATCCAAGCGAAGCAATTGCGAGAATCAAATGAAAGCGACGGTATTGCACCAATATCTCCCACAATCGATCGCTGCTGGCAACGACAATGCCTGCAAGAAAAAAAGCGAAATTAAATACGAAATATGCCCAGTCATCGATGAGTGCGTGTGTTTCCTCCGGGTAAAAAGGTCTGAGAATCGCCTGAGTAAGCAGAATGGGAATAAGATAGGATATGATCCCCCATTTCCGTGAAAAATAGTTTTCGATTCTCGTGAGAAAACCAGTAGAGCGTTCCGTGCGCACATACCAGATAAACGGAATTGCCAGTATTGAGTAGATAAACAAATAGAGCACAAACCACATGTGATGCCAGGAAAAACTCCCACCCATGGGATAGGGCACAAATTCGAATACCGTCGGGTAAAACTGCCAATATGAACTGAAGTCGGCGATGCGCTCGATGTAAATTTGCGGCGGTACGATGACAAAAATAGAGAAGACCAACGGGATGAGCAATTTATTGTGCCGTTCAACAGCGAATTGCTTTTTATTGCGGCGGCTGGATGCGAACACTGTCCCGGCGCCAGAAATGAAAAGCAGCAAGGGCATGCGCCACTGGTGCAGAAATGCGAGAATGCAATCGACAATTCGACTCAATTCGAAGTTTTTTACATGCCATTCCCAGCTAGTGAAAAACATGCCGACATGAAAATAAAGCAGCAAAACAATTGCGAAAACACGCAGCCAGTCGAGGTCGTAGCGTCTTTGGTTCAGGTTTGTCGTTTTTGTCATTGGTAACTCCGTTCTTTGCAAGTGTGACGCACTTTCTACAGAAAAAGCATACAATTTAAAAATTGTGAGTTCGATATTGGATTTTCGTGATTTGACAGACTTCATATTGCTAGAGCGAAAGCGTCCCGCTGAGCGTAACTCACGTTGTCCTCGGCGGGACGCCTTCGGACTAGTTCCAGGGATGCAGTCTTTTCTTCGCAAATTTTTTTCCATCGAACTCATGTTAACAAAGCATCTTCATCACAACATGAAGTGCGTCGCAAATTTTAAGTCAAACATACGCTGTAATTAAATAAACGATGAATCTTCGTGAAGGATTGGCGTGCGATCGTGCAGGGAAGGACGTTATTTTTTCGTCGAGGTCAGGCGAAATTGGGATGGCGTTTGACCGGTAATTTTTTTGAAGACTTTGTTGAAAGTGGATTTCGAATTGTAACCCACAGCCAAGGCAATGCCTTCTATTGTCTCCGAAGCATAGCCGGGATCCATCAGTATTTTCTGGGCATCGGCAATGCGGTAATCGGCTAACAGTTCGGGCAAGGTCTTCTGCAGGCGTTCGTTAATGATTTGAGACAGATGGTTGGGAGTGCAGTGTGTGCGTTTTGCCAGGTACAGCAGACTGACAGATGAATTGCGGTAAAGTTTTTCACTTATGAGAATATGCTGCAATTTTGCGAGAATCTGATCTTTCATCCCCTCATCAAGCGCTGATTTGCTGTATTTGCGATCGTACTGGCTTTTTTGAAAAAAGACTGAATTGCGAACGATGAGAAAGCTCAGCATGTAGATAAAGACCGCAACCGCAGATATGATGATATAATCCCCCAAATCATTCCGATAATTGATTTTTACAAAAATGACGATCAGCAGTATGAACGTGAAAATACTGATATCAAACCAGAGCAGGGAATAGAGCTTCTTGCGCTTTTGATCTGGCGATTCTTTTTGCCGGGTGGAAACCAGCCTGTAAATTGAGAGTGCGGAATAAAAGAGCATTGAAAGAATCGTGAGTTCATTGATGAATTTGCGCAGGAAGAGTGGATCTTGTGGCTCCGCACCTTGGCTTATCATGGATTCCATTTCAGGGTGATAGGCTGATATGTGGGCGTTGTATTTCTCAGCATAGCTGTAATCTTCGAAGATATGCATGTAAACGAAATAAAAGATTGCCGGCAGGAAGTGGAGCCACGCCTTGCGCTCGTTTTGTTCATACAGCTTGGTTGCGATATAAAGATAAATCAATGGCCCCAAAAGGAAATTGAACGGCTCAGTCTCATTGACGAAATAAATGACGCGGAACATAAAGTCGGTGTAGGACAACAGGATATCGAGACTGATAAGCGAAACACTGATCAGGAACAATCCCAAAAATTTATTCGGGCGGTACTGCCGGTTGTTCTTGCTGAGGAAAAATATCGAGAGGAAAAATCCCTGCATTGTTCCAAGAAAAATGATCAGAGCGAAGATATCGATTTTGGGAGACACGCTAATGCTCCAAACCATAATGCCGCAAAAGTGCATCAACTCTCGGCTCTCGTCCGCGAAAATCTTTGAAGACCGCCATCGGATCGCGACCACCACCAAAGGCCAGAATGGTATCGCGGTATTTCCGGCCGAGAGCGGCGATTGCCTGTTCATCGTCTAATCCGGCTTCTTCGAACGCGGAGAACGCATCCGCACTGAGCACTTCGGACCATTTGTAACTGTAATATCCAGCTGCGTAGCCGCCAGCAAAAATGTGGGCAAATGCACAAAGAAAGCGGTTTTCCGGCAATGGGGGCAACGCGCTCGTTTTCTTTGCGATATCCATGTGTATATCAAAGGCTGATTTTTCACTATCCGGATTGAAAATCGTGTGCAGTGCGATATCAGTTACACCAAATTCAAGTTGCCGCATCATCAGCGAGCCAGCGCGAAATGTGCGGGCAGCACAAATTTTGTCGAACAATTCATCCGGCAGCGGTTTTCCGGTTTCGATATGCGCGGTCATCCCGGTCAGCGTCGGTTTGTGGTAGCACCAGTTTTCCATGAATTGGCTGGCAATTTCGACGGCATCCCATTCAATGCCATTCACTCCGGCTGCGTCTGCATAATCGATTGTCGTTAACATGGCTTGCAAGCCGTGACCGAATTCGTGAAACAAAGTTTCGACTTCTTTGAAGCTCATCAGCGATGGCTGATCGGCAGTGGGCGGTGTGCCGTTGCAGCACAGATGCACGACCGGCAATCGCAATTCGCCATCGACGTTACGACGACTCAGGCAGTTATCCATCCAGGCGCCACCGCGTTTTTCAGCCGGACGTGAATAGGGATCGAGGTAGAACCATGCGATTGTTTTGCCGTTCTCATGCAGTACTCTGAAAAATTGGACATCGTCATGCCAGACTGGCGCTTGACCATCGGCTTTTTCAAAGGTGATACCGAACAGGCGTGTACAAAGGTTGAAGAGTCCGTCGAGAACGCGTGGCAGGGGAAAATAGGGCCGCAATTCATCATCTGTATAAGTAAAGCGGTGCTCCCGCAGACGTTCAGCCCAAAACGCCACATCCCAGTGGGCCAGCGGCTCCTGTTGTCCCGACTTTTGTGCTAATTCCTGAATTTCTTTCAAGTCATTTAACGCCGGTTGCTTGCTGGCATCCTGCAATTGCTGCAACATTTTCTTCACAGCAGCCACATCCGGCGCCATTTTTGAAGCCAGACTCAGGTCGGCATAGTTATCATAGGCCAGCAAGGCAACCTGATCCCTGCGGAGCTTTAAAATTCGTGTGATGAGCGGTGCGTTATCCCACTCGCCATCTGCAGCCCGCGTGATGAAAGCACGGTACACTTGCTCCCGCTGCTGTCGATTGCGGTGGTGTTCCATGAATGGCACATAACATGGATAATCCAGGGTGATGCACCAGGGGCCATTTTGCGGTGTTGCAGCAGAACCGTCTTCTGCCTTGCGCT
>QQUM01000246.1 GCA_008501545.1 Calditrichota bacterium | reverse complement strand
CCTGTACGGCTTCCGGTTGTACATCGTAAACATCCACCTCTTCAAATTGTACTTTGATATTCGTGAGCACCGGATGCTGTACATAAGTTTGGAAGGCATTGGCAACTTTTTTCGCATCAACGCTGGCTGTGACGATAAATTGCTCTCCACGTCCGACATTGGCCATCCCTTCGATAATATACCGGTTCACCGAAGCACCAATGCCAAACGCAAAGAAATTGCACTGGTCCAGATTTTTGCGGATGAGGTCAAAAGTCTGTTTTTCAACGTTCACGTAACCATCTGTTATGACGAGCACAGATCGGGACATATTTTGTGCTTTGGGGATGGCCAGAGCGCGTTCCAATGCCGGCAGCAGACGCGTTCCACCGCCACCGCGCTGGCTGTCAATAAAATTTAAGGCCCGCGATAAATTGGCTTCCGTTCCACGCTGTGATTGCTTTGACCACAATCCCGATGATCCGGCAAAAACCATCACGTTAAATTGATCCTGCGGCCGCAGATCGTGCAGTAAATTGGTTATGAGTTTTTTTGAAACCTGTAGCGGAAATCCGGACATGGAGCCGGAAACATCCATGATAAAAATATACTCTCGCGGTACAACATCGGATTTCATTACCCGTTTCGGTGGTTGCATCATGAGTAAAAAATATTTTTCGCCTTCGTTTTCTGAAAGCAAGAGGCCCGACTGGATTTTTTCATCCTGCAAGCGGTAGTTAAGAATGAAATCGCGGTTACCGCCTTTTTCTTCGCTCTCTTTTAAAAGAATCGTGGCGGCTTTGTCCCCGTCAAAATTCACATCGACATCATGACTTGTGCATTTGACATCGCGAATGGGCATACCGGCAACGATGTTGGCCTGCAATGCGAAACTGTACGGCGGTTCTTCGCCTTCTCTCAAATACGGATTGGCAACCCATTTTTCGCTTTCCGGTGCGTTTTCCAGCGGCGTTTCTGAATAGCGCGGACCAACGACTGTCGGATAGGCAAACGAATAAATACCATCCGTTGGTTTGAGTAATTCCGTATATTTCAGCTCGACAAGGATGACATCTCCAGGTTGGATGTTGGTCACATTCATCTGAAAGACGTTTGGTCGATTTTGTTCCAGTAAGGAAGCCCGGCGACCTTCCTCACGCGCCTGTTCAAACTGGCGTCGTGCTTCTTCGCGCTCCTCAATTTTGGCCGTAATCGTCCGTTCGCCAATCGTCATTTTCATGCCATAGACAGCAGCTCGTGTCGAAGCCGGAAAAGTATAAACAGCTTCGATGCCCCGTTTGCCTTCGTTTTTGTAAACCTGTATCACGGTCACATCAGCTATGACACCACTGATATTCACTTGTGCTGAAGTTGATTGCAAAGGCAATTGATCCAGTTCCGGATCGGCATCGCGCAGCCAGAAATACGGTGACAGTGTTTTATCCTGGTCGGGAGAATGTGCACTGATTAATTTGATGGGCAGGCAAAGTGAGGTAAGCGCAACAAATGCAAGATAGTATCTAAATTTTTTCATGTTGCAATCCCTGAATTTTGATGGTGGGAGGCTTTTGGTGTTTGCTTATTAAATTCGGGAAAGGCGAGAAAGTTTCAGGGAAATTTGATTAAAGTTTTGATAATGTTGAGATGAAAATCAAGTATTGGTATATCGCTTGTCCGGTAGAACAATTATATGCATTGACAATAGATACTTGATTTTGATCAACTACAAAAACCATAACCAAATTTTACCATCTGATTGATTAATGATATCATGAAATAGAAGAGAAAAATTTGGTTAATTCAGTCTAAATTTGATTTAGACTGATCTGTTTTACATTTTGAAATGATTTTGGATATGTCAAGCTCACAGCAAACACAACCACGGTATCGTGGTTGTGTTTGAATTATCTGTCTAAAGATTTCTCTTATTTTTGCAAAATCATTTTCTTCACAAATACCTGGTTGTTTGCAACCATTTTAATAAAATATATTCCAGAAGTTAAATTCCTGTTTAAATCATCCTTTCCATCCCATATAACTCGTTTCATGCCAGCAGTTTCAATACCATTAACTAGGTCCTTTATGACGCGCCCTTTTATATCATATACTTGCAACTTCACATACATTTCTTTCGGCAAGCTAAATTGAATGGAAGTTTCTATTTTGAAAGGATTTGGATAAACAGGATTTAACGCGACATCGCTTAGGATGGTTAATTCTTGCATATCTTCCGGTTGGGAAATTGCTTTTGCAGATCCCGATACTCCCCAAGCTTCAATTTCTCCTAATCCAATATCACCACCCACATAGCTTCCCACCGTAAATTTCACCCAGGTTACAGATCGTGATGCAAACGATACAGTATGAGCACTACCGTCATCAGGCAGAGAACCAACTGAAATGCTTGAGCCATCACTAAAATTAAGTGTTCCACTTGTTATATGATCACTCCCTTCACGATCATAAAGAACAATTTTTTCCAAAGTCACTGATTGGCTGAAAGTTAATTGAAGCCATGCACCACTATTGGTCACAGCAACCCATTCGTATGAGTACCCTTGTTGATAAATGCCATCGACTGCTTTGGCTGCTGTTTGTCCATATTGTGTTTTTTCACTACTCGCACTTGCTGTTGCAAGATATGTGATATCACTCGCCGTTGCACCTCCACCAGAGCTTGGTGTTGTAATATTTACAGTATTTGAGTAATTGGAATTACCATTTTCATTATATGCGTAAATCCGGAAAGTATACGTAGTGCTTTGATTTGCTCCAGTCCAGCTATAATTTGAATCTGTAACAGTAGCAATTTCAGACCATGTTGAACCATCTGTTGATTTTTGAACTTTGAAACCCGTTTCGTTATCACTGTTATCTGACCAGGATAAATCAATTGCTGTTGAAGAAATTGCACTTCCAGTAAGATTGTCTGGCGCTGCCGGAGCAGAACCACTCCCCGTGGCTTGAGTCATTGCTGAGACTGTGTTTGTATATGTGGATTCTGCGTGGTTATTATAAGATCTGATGCGATAATAATGAGTTGTTGATGAGATAATTCTAAATGATGATAGGATGTTGAGTCAGCTGAGACAAATACAAGGTGCGTAAAAATATTTCCGTCGCTGGAGTGTTCAATCTCGAAGCCAGTTTCATCACTTGAATTGTCTTGCCACGTCAAGTTAATCTGACTTGATGAAACAGCCATGGCTGGCAGATTCGTTGGCGCGCTTGGGGGACTGCCGTTCAAGATAAAATAATGAGGTGTAAAAGAAGTCGAAGCTAAATCACCTATTGCACAAAAAGGAAGAGAGTAATCTGTATTGGAATTAAACCAAGGACCGTGATCTATATAATACCATACAGCACCGTTCTCATTTTCTAAATCTTCTTTCAAATAAACAGTGAGATCAGAGCGTTGCCAATATCGATCGTTCATATGGGCGGCATTTGGCCATTGTTCTTGAAACTCTTCCAGCCGATTATAACGAGACATTCCAGTAGCAGAATAAACATTTCCTTGGTTGTCAATCGCCATGGGAAGTGTATAGCCTTTAACCCGATTATGCCAAGGTCCACAATTTAAGTAACTTTTGGGTGTACCAGCACCATGGTTTGGATAAATTGTAAGATCAGAATAATACCATTCAATAAATAGCTGATGATCACCTGTATAGACATCATCCCATCCCCAGTTTTTTTCCGAACGATATTGACAGTTGGCAACATATACATTTCCCGCTGAATCGGCATCCATTGGAAGGCAGTATCCTTTTTCCGGATTATGCCAAGGCCTCGCCCTTCGTAGGTTGTTAGTGAGTCAGCACCGCGATTTGTGTAAACGATGAGATTGGAGTATTTCC
>QQUM01000398.1 GCA_008501545.1 Calditrichota bacterium | reverse complement strand
AAATTGTTGGCTTGCAACCAGATTGAATCCTTTGCTGTTTCTGTGACATGATCAAATACAGCACGGAGGCTGTAGCTGTTGCCAGTGTTTTTTTCAACTGTCAGATCTGCTGTTGTTGGAAGACCGTAAACTGCTGGTTCGTTGGTAAGGCCGGAAAGTGTACCGGAAACGTTGTATCCGGAGGTGCTGTCTTTTCCCGTACCACTGCTCAGGATGACCTTTCGAACAAGAAATTTCGGATAATTGTGGTGAAAGGGAAAATAGATATCCTGCCCGGCAAATCGCTCCGGTGCCGGCTCTTTTTCTGAATCCAAAAGGATGGATGCTGCCGGAGCATAACGTCGCGCCATGTTGATGTAGTCAAGAACAGATTCGAGTCGCTCTATGAGTGGTGAACCAAACAGCAGCAAGCCGATGTCGCGGGTGTCGAGTTCCTTTAATCGGGCCAGCTTTTTCGCACGTTCAATATCGGCTTTCATTTGGCTTTGCAACTTGTCGAAAGCCGTATCGATTGATTGAACCGCATCGGTTAGTTCTGACTTCTGCTTTTGCAGATCGTTTTTAAGGACATCAACTTCTTTTTTAATTTCATTCAGTTGTTTGAGGAGCTGTTGCGCTTTCACAATATCGATGTTTTTATCGATTTGCAGAGCGTCAATTTTTTTCTTCAGATCGTTGATGCGTGTGCTGTAATTCTGATTTTTAATGGCGTTTGACCAGACATCTTTTGTGCTGTCTGCTTCGTGCGATAAGGCATTGTATCCGGCGACGGTTGACAATTTATCCAGGTGAATGAGTGAATCGATATTGAGTTTTTGCGCCAGTCCACTGAAATCGAGTGCCGGGAGAGAGCGAATTTGTTCCTCGGCTGCTGCACGTGTTTCTGCAAAAACGCCGGATTCTTCCTCACCTTCTGTAATTTCAACCGGCAAACTCCCGTCTGTCTCACGCGCTGTGCCGGTTCGAGCATTTTCCACGCGCATTTCATTGACGATGACGCGTCCCCAGAAGAGTGGTGTGAATTCTACTTTAAAATTGGCTGAACCCGTTTCAACAAGATTTGTCATCGGTTTGTTTTTGTTGGCGACCTGCAGACGGTCCCAGCCACATTGCAGGTTCAAGAAACTGAAATGAAAAGCATCGATTTCCACTTTTGCGCCAAAGACAAGTTCACCGGATTTTTCTGCTACCCTTTCCAGGTACTTGTCCTGGGTGAAGTAATAAAGAACGCCACCAAGCACGATAATTATGACAAGAAAAATAAGTGCATTTTTTCGCATTATAAATCCCCTATCCGTTGAACTTTGTCAAACCATTTATAAAGCGATGATCCTTTTACAGCCTGCACAATTTTCCATTTGAGTATGCGTGGTTCCAGTTTTTCCCTGTAGGTTAAAACAAATTTTTTCATCGAAAAATAAACAGGTGCTGCGAGAACCAAAGCAGAGACGAAGCTTCCCATAACGACTGTATTGTAGAACTTTGTCAGTGGAGAAACTGGCCAATTATACAGGGTTTCCCAAATGCCGTGCAATGCTGTAATGTGCACGAGCAGAACAAAACCGAGATCGTGGAAAAATGGATCAAGAAGCCAGGCAAAAAGGCTGGTGGCAATCATGGCAACAAATCCTGCTGCCAGGTTGACATTTAAGAAAAGGAGAAGTAACCAGAAAATAACGCCTTGCAGGGTCAACATCGGCATGAGTCCGATCATAAAACCAAATAAAAAGCCTGCGGCAACCTGGCCTGGTGTATCACCAGCGCGCAGGGCTTTGAAAAATTTTGCAATGAATTTCAACCAGAACATAAGCTTCCTTTAATGAATTGATTCATCCTTAATCGTTTTCGCTCTGCATTGTTTTGCCGGCGGTTGCTAAAAGAAAGTCCAAAACTATAGTATCGCTTTTGTACCCGTCGAGACTTTAGCCAGAGTAAAAGAAAACATAATGAGGAAAAAATTTAAATTCAATACCTATCGCCAGTATTCTGATAAAAGAAATTTCAAATTATTTCAACACGCGATTGCAAAATGCCGTTTCATACTTGATAGCAGATTCTTAATATTGACTTTATGCATAGAAAAACCGATTTTAAGGCCCGGAATTAATAAAAATCCAAAAAGAAATCTTGGAGCTTCTATCATTACATCAAATGAAAACAAGCAATTGCAGCACGCAACCAGCCGGGGTTTACGAAGTACTTTGAAAGGTGTGTTTGCGAACGTTTTTTTAGCCATCATTAAAATACTTTCCGGTGTTGTTGGCCACTCCTATGCGCTCATCGCAGATGGTATCGAATCGTTGCTCGATGTGTTCAGCTCAATAATTGTCTGGACTGGCATTAAAATCGCGGCGGCACCTGCAGATGAACATCATCATTACGGGCATGGAAAAGCGGAATCGCTGGCGGCGCTTGTTGTCTCGTTGGCCTTGCTCGCTGCCGCTGTCGGTCTGGCAATCGAGAGTTTGCGGGAAATCAGCGAACCCCATCATGCACCCGCTCCATTCACCTTAGCCGTTCTCATTGTCGTTGTTGTGATAAAAGAAACGCTGTTCCGCTCTGTTGCTGATGTCGGCGATGCAATTGGGAGTGTAGCGGTTAAAGTGGATGCCTGGCATCATCGTTCCGATGCCATCACTTCTGTCGCGGCTTTTATCGGTATATCCGTTGCGCTACTCTTCGGAAAAGGTTACGAAATGGCAGATGATGTAGCGGCGCTTGTGGCATGCGGCATAATTGCATTTAACGGCATCCGCCTTTTGCGCGTTTCAATCGCTGATATAATGGATGAGGTTCCGTCGCTCGATCTGGAACGAAAGGTTGTGACCCTCGCTAATGGCATACCGGAAGTCCTGGGCATTGAAACGTGCCGGATTCGGAAAAGCGGATTTGGCTATTTTATCGATCTGCACATCGAGGTGGATGAAAGTTTAACGGTCCAGGATGGTCACGAAATCGCGCATACTGTAAAGGACAGCCTGATTGAAGAGATACCGAATATACTTGACGTAATGGTGCATGTGGAGCCTTTTCCGCTAAGTGAGGATATTGAAATTGCAAATTAAGCGACTGATCTTTGCAACAATTATACAGGCGTTTTTCATAACCGCTGCCATCTCTGCCCCGCTAATGCAGCAGGAGAATCTGCAACAAAAGCTCTTTATTGATATCGATGATGGCCGATTGGATGATTTTACCCCGATTGGTGCAGCATTTATCCTTTCCGGAATTACAACTGCCGATAGCCTGCAGGTTTATGAGGCATGGTACGAAGGTATTCTCACAAAAATACGTTCCTATAATTTTGATACTTTTGATAAACCGGCACTGGCACAAAAAATATTTGCTATTTTGCACAGCGCTGTTCTGGGAGAGTATGCGTTGGAGTCGACAACCCTGCTCGATATTGTCCAGCGCAAACAATATAACTGTGTTTCGTCGACAATTCTCTACAATTTTGTTTGCCAGGCGATGGGCATCGAAACAAAAGCTTTTGAGACGCCAACACATGTCTACACGATTTTCCTGGATTTCGACGACAGATTCATCGTCGAGAATACAAGCCCAATGGGATTCAACATTTTGAAGAATCTCAACGCGTATTCAAAGTTCCTGCACCAATACTATCCGCAAGATCAACGTTTGGCAATTGGACTTGACCGGTTGTATGCCTATGAACACCGTCATGGCAGGCCAATTAACAATGTTGAACTCCTGGGATTGCTGGCCTATAATCAAGCCTATTTTGCGGCGAAAAAGCAGAAGTACGAAGCAGCCTATGAGTTTGTTCTCACTGCACAGCGCTTCAATCAGGATTCGCGTTCAAATTTAAAGTTTGAAC
>QQUM01000780.1 GCA_008501545.1 Calditrichota bacterium | reverse complement strand
GCGTCAGCACAGCCGTTCGGCCTGCCAGGGATTGGCTCACGGCGGAATGTAATTCAGGCTGATGACTTCCGCTTAAAATAAAGTGCCCATATTCATGTTTTTCATCAACAATGCCCTGTATGTATGAGAGCAATGCCGGTGCACGCTGTATTTCATCAAGAATTACTCCATCAGGATACATGGCGAGAAAGCCACGCGGGTCCAACTGAGCTGCAAGCCTCACATCCGGCGCTTCGAGCGATTGATAAGCTTTCTCCGGAAATGTCATTTTCAAAAGAGTGGTTTTTCCGGATTGCCTTGGGCCGAACACGGTAACAACCGGAAATTCACGGGTCGCTTGTAAAAGCTCTTCTGTCATTTCACGTGTAATCATAGAAAACTATAAACAAAAAAAGTGCAAATTTCAAGTTGTACTTGAAATTTGCACAGACCTGCCGAAATACAACAGGTGATCTTCGAAATCCTTGTATTTCTTTTCAATGGCTTGCTTCCTTAATGACCTCATCTTTATCATGGATTGCACTATTTCTTATGATGCCACTGTATTTTTTTACAATAGGGGTGAGATTTTCATTCTCCTGTTCATTTTCATCGAGGATTTTTTTAAAAAGCATTTCAGTGAATTTCGATAAAGAAATGTGCCGGCTACCAGCATATTTTTTCATTCGTCTAATAATCTCTTCGTCAAGCCTGATTGTAAGTTTTGCATTCATATCTTTCTCCTTCCATTTTCCTTTGTTATAATCGGGATGTGTTTTATACATATATCTCATGAAGAGATAAACGTCAAGAAGGATTTTTAAATTGTATTGCGAAATAGTAATCCAGGCACGCGCCCATGAAATCCATTTTCTCTACTTCGAAGGCGTCTCGCCGAGAACGACGTGATTTACGCTCAGCGAGACGTTTTCGCTCTAGTTCCTGAGGTCCGGATTGTTCCTGTACTTTTCTTACCGACTGCAACATCACCAATTCATTAATTAAAAATCAATTCGCACCAGATAATCGTCTTTTTTTTCAGAATCCACCTGCGATAAATAGGCTAAACCCTGCAAACACAAACCCAGTGTCACCGGATTGTAGCCTTTTGGAATCGCCAGCAAGGACCGGAAATTTCCCGGCAAGCAGCTGGTAATCTGCTGAAAATAAAACCGGAACTTCTGCTGATTTAAAAAGGGAATCTTAAAAATCGGTGAGTGGAGTCCGTCGTAGCGGTCATAGCCACGGTAGTAGTTTTCGAGAATGTAGGATTCGAGATTTTCAATTGATTTATTAAGCATTCATTACATTTCGTCATTTTGGATACATTTGATTCCATCACAATCTCAAGTACTCTTCGGCCGTGTTTATTTTAATTTTTTTATGTAAGAAATCTGCCTTATTTTGAGTAATGATGTTATCTACTTTGGATGCCATGGCTGCATAGTAGTGCACTCTTATGTGTCTTATGTAACACTTTCTTATTTCTGAACTTCTGTAAGAATTTCATCAAAAACATTTTTCTAAGTTTTAATCAAATATAGGCAAAGTATAATATTTCAAAAATTTATCTATACTTGCCTTGTCCATCTTTTCTTGCAATCAACTTGACAAAGGGATGCTTTCCACTCCCTGATCACTCACAAACCATTTCTGAAAATCCGGATTCCCCTGCATAGTTTTATAACTCTTTGGAAAATTTTCGATAAACCACACCATAAATGCCGAAACATCGATTTTCTCACGCAGCATTTGGTCATGGCGAGCGCGGAACACATTTGTGAAATTTTATTTCTTAGCTCAAAGCTTCATAAAAATTATGGTATTCCTGGGTTATCGTATTCCAATCGTACTGATGAAATGGGAAGTTCTCCGCTTTTTGCTGCAGTGCAAGTCTGTTAGATTGTTTTTCAAGTAAATAACTTAATTTCGATGACAGTGCTGCGGTCGAACCCTTCTCAAAAAACTCTACATAACCATCGGCAATGTCTTTAAATTGGGCAATATCTGAACAAATAACAGCGCCGTTATGCATCAATGCTTCAAGTAATACAATTGAGAATGATTCAATGTGTGATGGGATGACTATGCAGTAAGCACTTTTATAAAGTTCACTTAATTCTTCCCCATACTTTGAACCCGCAAACTCAATTTTTTCAGATGGGCCTGCTGCCTTTTGTAATTGCTGATAGTATGGGCTGGAATAGACGGCTTCACCAACTATTTTTAGTGCAAATTGCGGAAACTGTGGTGATATTGCCTGAAAAGCTGCGATCAGCGTTTCAAGCCCTTTTTCCTGAACAATTCTGCCGACAAATAATATGTTTTTTTGCGGCTTCGCATTTCGTTTTTGTTCCTGATAATAAATCCCGTTTGGAATCAGCTTTGCCTTAACCCTGTAAGCTTTATTTAATTCCCCAATCTGCGAACTCGAAACGCTCGTTACACCATCCAGCGGCCAAGCCGTCATTCGGATGAGAAATTTCATCAGCAATTTATCCAAACGACTCCACTTATAACCAAGAAACTCCAGACCATGGGAATGAAAGACAACTTTTTTACCAAATAGTTTAGGGATAAATGCCCAAAAAGCAGACGCAGTTGAAACGAAAGCAATAATTTCATATTCTTTGGTAATCGAAGCTTTCAACGTTGCAATGAATGAGTGTGATATGGCATCAAGATGCTTCGTACGAATTCCTTTCGTGTTTATAACCTGGAATCCTTTATACGCAAACTTTTTTTTCTTTACATCCGAATAATAGGAATAAGAAAAGACAGTAACATCACAATCTAACTTTGCAAGACCTTCTGCTAATTTTTCGACAACGTTCTGGATACCACCATACTTTGCAGGAATCCCCTTGCTACCAACTATCGCTATTTTCATTTGCTGTGTTTTAACCACAATTTATATAATTTTTTCCGGAGGCGAAACCAAATGCTACGTTTTGCATAATTTGTTTTAGTGAGTAAGCTCTCATCGATTTCGAGGTGCTCGTAATCTTTTGGATTGAAACGGTAATGTGGATATTTATCCAGAAATGCACGAATCTCCGCAGAGAACTTGTCAATTTCGATTAATTGATAAATCACACCATCGCGATTAAAAATATCCATCCCGTTTTTTATTTTATAGCGGATGATGTCACGATTGTTTAATTCGGGGACGTTCGTTTGCGATTCAGCGTAAGCATTGAGTTTTTTAATAATTTGATCCTCCCCTCCCATAAAACTGAAATGCCACCCTGCGTTTTTAAATAGCTCATTGTCTTCGACGGAGTACCGTATTTGTTGAATTGACTTAAAATCCCCATAATGGGCTTTTACAGGACCAAGTCCCGTATGACTGGATTTGTAATTAAAATAATAAAAGAACAAGTCCATTTGAAAGGAAATCCAATTCGAAGACTTGCACGCCAGAGCAATTGATTCAGGCTTAACAAATTCATCAACATCAGAAACAAAAATCGCATCACCCGGTTCTGCCGTACCTTCCAATCCGCGTTGGATGGCATCCCGTTGAAACCACTCAACATTCCAGCAATTTGTTTTAGACTTTGGCTTTGGCAAGTCGTCCACTTTTACATGAATTATTTTATCCATGTATTTCGTAAATCGGTCTTTGCTAACCTCGAAATGGTAGGATTTTGGTTGCCCTGTAAAGGTTGAATTTGCTTCGACAAGAACAAAAAAATCAACATGTGGATACAATAACGAGAGCCGTAATTCCAACAAATCCAGTTCATTGAAAAATGTAAAACAATCAAAGATTTTCATAAGCATCAATATTTATAAAATTTCTAAAATTCTTCACTCTGTTTTATATATTTTACTGCATTTGAAAAATTATTATATAATAGAGGCTT
>QQUM01000309.1 GCA_008501545.1 Calditrichota bacterium | reverse complement strand
AACCAGGCCATGCCCCACTGCATATTTATCCCGGATATCGGGCCATTTGTTGTAGGCTGCTTTGTAATAAAGATAAATCTTGCCTTTGTAAACAATCGGGTGCGGATCGTGTGTGGCATCCTGATCCCACTCGCCTTTTTTGCCGAAAGGAATGATTGCATCGCCGCCATGGTTCCACGGGCCGTCCGGAGACTCAGCCCATGACATGGATACCGGACACCAGTCGCCGCGAAGTCCACTTGGCTCCACGAACGCCTGGTAGTAGAGGTAGTATTTTCCTTTCCACACCAAGATGTCGGGAGTACAAACCGAACGCCATCCGGGTTTTGGTTTTGGCGGCCGAGCAACAGCAACGCCCTGCTCTTCCCAGGTGAATCCGTCCTCGCTGGTGGCGTACCAGATATCCGCTAAATCCCAATCAGTAGAGGGAATTTCGTCGGTCGCTTCCTTCGCACGGTTCCAGCCGATGGGCGGCACGATGCTGTGGCGTTTGGTATACCAGATATAATATTTGTCATCCACCAAAACGGGTCGCGAAGGATCGCGGCGGGATACCGTTCCATCGCCGTTGTTGTAATCAAATCCTTTCAATCGCGTGTACTTGAACTGCGAAAAAAGCTCATTATCCTGAGCACGAGGCGCAGGATAGTTGAACATGCGCTCTATGGCGGAACTCATGGGGATATCCGGTTTTTCCGTCGGCATTTTGTGCGGGAAGACGGCCGAAGCTTCAGCGCCCTTCTCCGATTCCGGCTTCGAGCATGATAATGCCACACAAGCCATCAATGCGATGAGGGCAATTTGGTGAAGTTTAATACTTAGTTTCATCTCACATTCCTTCCGTTTTATTAGACTGGATAACAGGATTTACTGGATATAAAACAATTCTGTTTTCCTGTTTAAATTTTCATTTATTTAGATTTTTCAAACGACAACTTCTCCTACTTCTGCGCTTCCCAATTCAACTTATCAATACTCACTCCTCTATTGGGCCACTCCACGCTGGAAATGTACCATTTTCCATCCTCATCCTGAAAAATTTCCGGGGCGTGGGAATTTAGTGTGGTAATTTCTTTTTCATCATCCACTCCAAAATCCATCATATCTTTCGAGTGATAAACATACGTTTTATGCTGATAAGCACCCTGAATGTCCTTGCCATCCCAAACACCATCCCAGGAGCAGACAAACAGGTAAAACGAATTATTGAAATAAATCAAAGATGGCGATTCCGGGTCAAATTTACGGGTTGTGAGAATGACTTTGGGTTTAGTCCAGTGAACCAGGTCTTTCGATTTAACCAAACGAACACTTTTGATCGAGCAGTACACCACATAATAGATGTCGTTGTGAAAGAGTACATTGGGATCGCGAGTGCCGTCGCTGTCGGAAAACAATTCTCCTTTGGGCTGCCATTTAAATAAATCTTTAGATACCGCCAAACGAATTGGACTGTGCCCGTAAATCATCTGATAAAGGCCGTCTTTTTTGATGATATAAGGTGCATGATTCGCTAAAACTTCTCCCGGTCGTTCTTTTGGTGGAAGAACTTTTGGCAAGTCGGCATAATGGTGTTTCTTCAACGTCCCTTTAAAACTATTGGCAGAAGACACAGCATGAAAGGAAGCATATTCTCCTTCGTGAATTCCTTCTTTGATTGGATCCGAATCCACTCGTGGATGGGTGATTCCAAATATATGCCACTTGCCGTCATCTCCTTTCACGAAGGTATGATCGTTGGGCACCCAGTCGTTGTACCACTGGCCTTCTTTCAAATGTTTGGTATCCGGCCCGAAAAAATGATCTCCGGCTGGTTTGTAAATCCAGATAAATTCATTTGCCTGTTTTGGGATGAGTGTTTTTTCAGGCACATCAGTTTGACATTGATTCAGCAAAATAAATAGCATTGAAAAAGTTAAAATTTTGAATTTCACGGTTATACCAAATCCTACATGGAGCTAATTCTACTTATTAGTTGACAAACCATTAAACACCCGCGCCAAAACCGCAATATTTCTCTCATCCAAATCTGAAAAAGAATCAAGGGGCATTGAGAGATAATTACATTCCATTCGTGTCCCTTCGAGACTTTGTGCCTTTGTGGCTAAATAAAAATCACCTTATTTCAATTCCAACATCGCTGCTCACCACCTCGCCACAACGTACTTTCACCGTTGCATTTGACGCCTCCTGCCCTGCCTGCAGGAAAATCGCCGCCCTGCCTTCGTGGGTTTTGATGGCATTGGATTTGTGAGATTGAACGTTGTATTCCCAGCCATTATCGATGCCGATATTTTTGATGATCCCGGAAAGTTCAAACTCAATTTCCATATCCGCATCGGTAATGAGAAGGCCGTTTTCATCCAACAATTTTGCAGTCACAACGGCGACATCATAGCCGTCTGCGTGCAACTCTTTTTTATTGGTATGAATCGCTATTTTCGCCAGTGAGCCGTGGGTGTTTAGAGAATACTCAGTCGCCTTCTTGCCATCGTTGTAGCCGATGACCTTGAGTTCGCCCGCCTTGTACGGCGCCAGCCATTTGATAATATTGTCATCCGCGAAATCAGCGCGCTTTTGCTTGCCCAGGGACACGCCGTTTAAAAATAATTCCGCTTCTTCACAATTGGTGTAGGTTTGAATGATGATGGACTCGTCTTCAGCGTATTTCCATTTTGGGTAGACCTTGTACCATTCCCAATCTCGCAATCGAGGCCAAACAGGCGGCGGCGAAGGTTGCTTCGTAAAATTCCAGCCGTCTTTTTCGCTGAATGAATATTCAGACTCATTGGCCGGAGTGGTCACTGTGTAGACTTTTGGCGTGTCCTGCCACAGGCATTCGTAAAAATGCCCTCGTGGTGTTTTGAATCCTGCAAAATCGAAAAAGGAAATATTGAGGCCTTTTCGCGGCCACGGGCCAGCCTCGCCCAAATAGGCAAATCCTGTCCACACAAATATTCCGGCGACAAAATCACGGTCGATGCTGTTTTTCCATTCCGAGTAAGCGCCCCAATTTTCAGAGCCAAGTATTTTCAGATTTGGATATTCTTTGTGCGCCCCGTCATATTCAGTTGCGCGATAGTTGAAGCCAAGCACATCAACGGCGCTGCCATAGCCGCTTGCCATGCCGATAGACGGTAGCACATTTCCGCAAGTGACAGGCCGTGTGGTATCGACTTCTTTCACCCAGGCTGATAGTTTTTGCGCTATGGCTAAAAGCGGGTCCGAGCCGCCGGTGATTTTATCGAACGCTTTTTTTATGGTGAGAGAATCGTAATTGGGGGAGAATTCGTAGTATTTTTTGTCGGCGCCATTCACCTCGGCGTAGGTTTTTGAGTAGTGCGGGAACGTCCATTCAATTTCATTGCCGATGCTCCACATGAAAACCGACGGATGGTTGAAGTCTCTTAGAATCAGGTCTTTTAAATCTCGTTCAGCCCATTGATCAAATACAGCGGGATAGGCTACTGAAGCGTCCTTGGGCGCGGCGCCGTCGCCTATGTAAGCCAGGTTTTTGCCCTTTGGCCGATTCCATTCATCAAAAGCCTCATTCATCACCAGCATGCCCATTTCATCGCACACTTCCATGAGTTCTTTTGAGTGGGGGTTGTGCGCCATGCGAACCGCATTGGTTCCGATCGATTTCAGCTTGCCAATTCGGTATTGCCAAATGGCTTTTGGAACAGCGGCGCCCACAGCGCCCGCATCATGGTGGAGATTCACACCTTTTATTTTCATGCGCTTGCCGTTTAATGAAAAGCCGGTGTTGGCATCAAACTCGAAGGTGCGAATCCCGAACATCTCATTGACCTGATCAACCAGTTGTCCGTTTTGCATAACACCCAATTTTAAGG
>QQUM01000209.1 GCA_008501545.1 Calditrichota bacterium | reverse complement strand
AGGAGGAGCACATGTTGCCCTATCCGAGGAAGAGTTTAATGCCTGTTTGCCGCATAAAAAGCATGTAATCATCCTGTCGGAATTGACATGGAATTGCCATAAAATGTCTCAATTTTATGGTTATGAGATCGCCCGCGAATTTTTCTTCACCCATGATGGCTTCGACCTTGCTTTTGTTTCCTGTATCCCCAGAACTGAATTGCAGAAAGTGAACCCGGATGCACAGTTGATGGTACCTGTATTCCATCATTATCTGTTCCCTTTTGAAAACCAGAATCAGTTTTCCTTTCAATTCTATAAATTTTCTGTCACCAAGCAACGGATAATCAAAAATTATTTCCTCAAGCCCGATGGCGTGGTAGATAAACTTTTGCACGATTTAAAGAAAATCTCCAGAAATTCGGGCAGGGAGAGCCTTCTGGAGTTGGTGATCAAAATCAAATCCTACCATGCTATTCTTCCTCCTGATATTATCAGCTATGCAGATTATGTGTATAAAAAAATCCTGGAAAAAGCATCAGTCCCTATTGATGAAATACGCAAACTGCAACATAATCTTGAGGACCATTATGAGAATGTTATCACACAGGATAATGGAAGTGAACGACCGACAATGCATCCATTTAAGTTGATGATTGTTGAGGATAACGAGGATGATCTCGCTGCATTGGAAAATGGTTTTTCACGGCTTGTTCAGGAAGTCATTTGTTTCCGTTCGGGTGAAGAGGCATTAAATGAACTTGAGAAAAATCATACGGAGTATGGTGCCATCATTGTCGATATGGAATTATTGGATGCGGATGGAAACTGGCAGGATGTTCAGGGTTTTGAAATCATTGAACATGTGAAAAAATATCCCCATCTCGTCGTTACGATGCTGACCGGTTATTCGAAGCGGGCAATTGCAACGATCAACGAAATGCTGGCAGCGAGCACTATTATTTATCTGCCGAAATATCCTGTATTTGTTTTGCCTCCCAATTGGAGTTATGCATCATTTGCAGATCATATTGCCGAATTGGTTAAACAAAATCAGAAGTTTCTTTCGGGACCGCAAAACGGAATTTGGAAAAGAGGTATGCTTCATTTTTATCATGAAACAATCAATTCAATTGATAAAGATACATTTATCGGGGAAATACAAAAAAAGGTCAGCGAATTTATAGACACCGAAAACCGGGAAAAAGACCTGATTCCGAGAAAGTTGTTTAATGTAAATACAAAGAAATTTGATCTCGAACAACTGCGGGCTGTTCTGAAACATCGGTTGGTGTGCTTGTATTATCAACAGGAGTCCAGGAACGGCTTTCAATTTGAGCGCGGGCTCAAGAAATACCTGGCATTTAATTTGAGTAATCCGAAACAATATCTGATTACGTTACTCGGTTTTTCAGCACAGTGCACGAAACAGGCAGATGGCAATCATATCTGCACGATTGAGCTCAGTAATTTGTTCGGCGAAGAAGAAGCCTGGTTGCGGCAATTTCAATCCGATCCGGCAAACGGATTTCCAAATTTTATCGAGGCGATGAAAGAAGTTGTGTCATATCTAACGGACTTTGAACTCGAAAACATGGATGGCACTCGACACTTGGAATATGTGGCAGATTGTCTTCCTGTTTGTGAGGCCATCGTCATTCATCCGCCAATGAATGGCTATGATATGCAGGTTGAATTGAATTCATACAGAGAAAATAATCCCGAAGAATATAAACGGCTGAAACTTGATGAACATGGCAAACTCGTTGTGCATTTAATCGAACAGTTTCTTCGCCGAAAAGATTTGGATAACTTCGAATAACCGGTAATTGTAAAAAAAACGGTTGCTGGAACAGCCTGCGGGTAATTTCTTTTTGAGTGAGTTTGTGTTTTTTTCTGTATTGATCGTTAGTTTAGGTAACAAATAAACTAACAATTCTACTTTTCAACTTTTCTTTTTTTAAGAAATGTCTTTTTTCCCCTTCATTTATTCAACCATCTTCCCAAGTATAAATTTCAATATAAAAACATTTCATTTCGTTTTTCTGGCGAAATTCGAAGAACTCCCAAATCTTTATCTTTAAGCGGTTTTTAATTTGAAACACTTATTTAAATTAAAGGTGGCACGGAAGCCCTTCAATTTCAGATATGGAAATCGCTCGATTTGTCTTCTCACCGATTTGCAGCGAAAATGTGATGTTCGTGGCTCCCTGGCACTTTTGGAATAATTGAAAAGGAGGTGTCTCATGAGTCAATCTAATTTTATGATTGTGGTGATTCTTGCCAGCGTGTTGTGCTGTGGCACCTTAACTGGCAAGAATTCAATGTCTGTAAAGAATTATGGCGGTCGCTTTTTGCAGGAAATGGTGACACCAAAGGAAGATGAGAGTGCAAAGCCTGGCAGAGAGCAGTCACTTCGAACACCCGACGTGGATTGGTCGCCACTCTTCAATTTGTTCAGGAATATTATTATATCCTATTTACTTGGCTGGTTTTCGGCACGCATTTCCCTGCAATATCGTAAACCAATTGCGTTGATTCTTTTTTCGCATGCGCTCTTCCTCGTATTGCTTTTTTATCTTGGTCTTGTTAAGCCTGGTATGGGTGGCAATGAATTTTCTGTAATTTTTGACTGGATAAAACGAGGATTTATGGCCGTTGGCTTAATTGAGAGTGTTTCTTTTTTAATTGGTTCATGGATGAGTGCCTTGAGGTTCCTTTCCCGGCAGAGAATTATTGTCCAGTGAGCATGAAATTCCTGAAATTTTCCAACTTCGACAAGGAAGGTATGCATGGCTGCGATTTAAAAAGATCAGGTTTACAATCGCAAGTTCATCTGCAGACCCTGGGCACTGCATGTATTTTTTTTTGTATTTTTCTCCGGTGCTCATTTAGTCACCTACTGATGTAAAATTTTTGTAAATCAAACCTTTATTTGTATTTTGCTCTCTCACTGTTTACCTGAGCTTCGCGGTTACAAAAGACTTGAATTTCAAAAGTTCATATAGTATTTTTAGCGGCTTCAGGAGTATGTACTGCTTCTCTTGCTGCCATAAATTTTTTAGTTGAACAAACGACAGACGGACTATGTCAGACATTTTTGAATACCGTAAAAGAGCGCACGAATCCTATTCAACGAAATATGTCAAGATCGAGTTAAAGTGGAGCAAAATTGCTTTCTATTTGCTTGCTATCACGATTTTTGTTGGCAGTGTGCTTACCTTACCCCTTGTTTATATGAATTATTTTCACCAGGGTGAAAAGACCGGGCCCCTGGCTTCATTTGATGAAGTCAATTCATCCGTTAATTCTAAAATTTCCAATCTGGAAAAACAATACTCCCTGTTCTCAGGTGAAGTTAAAGAGCAACCCGTTACAGATTTGGAAGTTGACGATGACAAACATGATGCCGAACTTGCAGCATTTACCAAGTCGGATGACCTGGTCGTTAACAACCACAACGCAAGCAGTGAATTCAATTCTCTGAGTGCAAGGAACGATGAAAAGCCATCCATTCCCGCAAATAAACCGAAATTGAATAACGAATCCGCAGCAATTTCACAAATCATTCAGTCTGTGGAATCAAATGTCGAGCAATCTTTGCAAGAACAGGATGCATTAGCAGATCATTATAGCAAACGAGAAGTTTCACTTGAAAATATTCCGACCATACGGCCGCTGCTCGGTGGACGAATTACTGATATTTATGGCGTCCGCATTGATCCATTTCTGAAACGTAGCAAACACCATGGTGGACTCGATATAGCGGCGCCTGTTGGAACGCAGGTCTTTGCACCAGCCGCCGGAAAAATCATTTATGTGCGCCGGAAGTATGTTAAAAACCGTGGCTATGGTAAATGCGTAAAGATCGATCAT
>QQUM01000125.1 GCA_008501545.1 Calditrichota bacterium | reverse complement strand
AGGGTGATTAAAATGCCCAAAATTCACGATGCCGGATACAAAAAACTTTTCTCTGACAAACGCATTTTTCAACAATTGCTTAAATCGTTTGTAGATGAGGATTAGGTTAAGGAAATTGATTTTACAGAGTCTGAGATTATTAACAAATCCTATATTTCAGACCAGTACAAGGAAACCGAAAGTGATCTTATATACAAAGTCAAGTTGCGCGATAGAGATGCTTATGTGATGATCTTGTTGGAATTCCAGTCACGTGTCGATTATTTTATGAGTCTGCGCATACTGAATTACGTCACAAATTTTTATATGGATTACGTTCAGAATAATACCAAACTCCGCAAGCTGCCTGCATTGTTTCCGATCATGTTATACAATGGCAACAGCAAATGGAGAGCACCTACAAAAATCACTGAGCTCATAGAGAATGGGCAGTTGCCTGGCAAACATCAAATCCGGTTCGAATACTTTAAAATTGCTGAAAACGAATACAGTAAACAAAAACTGTTGAAAATGAGAAATCTGGTTTCTACATTGTTTTTGGCTGAAACGCATTATGATATTGAACTGCTCAAAGACGAATTTGTGAAGCTATTTGAAAGGGAAGAAGACAAGTCATCTATCTCACTTATATTAAACTGGTTCTTGCAATTAAAACGGTTTGGTCGTATTGAAGAGAAAGATTACAAAGCGTTTGAGCGGGTTTATAAAGAAAAAGAAGAGGTACACGAAATGTTGATTACTGCTTTAAAGAAAGAGAAAGAAGAGTATTTTCGCCAGGGTAAAGCAGAAGGTAAAGAAGAAGAAAAAGCGCTTCGTAACCAGGAAATCGCTAAAGTTCTTCTTCGCCTTGGGCACGATGTAAAGACAATACAACAGATGACCAAGCTCTTGGTTCAGGAAATCGAAGCGCTTAAAAAAATGCTCGAAGAATAAAGAAGAATAAAATTGGCTGGTTGTGAAGACTATTCCTGTTTTGTGAAACAAGCGCAAAAAACTACAAGATCGAAATAGAAAGCGTCGAATTGCTCGGCGCTTATTTTTTTTCAAGATTATCATATAATTTTTTGAGGAACAAATGAGAGCGAAACTAAAAGGCAAAGACTACATCTCGACACAGGACTGGACAAACGAAGAACTCGAACTTGCCCTGGATACAGCCGACGAATTAAAAATGATGTTTAAAAATGAAATTCCACACGCCTATCTGCCCAACAAAACCATTTTCCTTTTGTTTTTTGATAAGTCCACTCGCACGCGCAATTCATTTGAAGCCGGCATTACACAGCTTGGCGGGCATGCCCATTTTATCGATTCATCCACCTCACAAATTTCACACGGCGAAAGCCCGAAAGATACCGGCATCATTTTATCTTCCTACGGCCATGCCATCGCGATTCGCCATGATCTTGTTCCCGGTGAAGGCAACACCTACATGCGGGAAATTGCACAATGGACGGACAAGCCGGTACTGAACATGCAATGCGATGTCGACCACCCCTGCCAGACTTTGTCCGATCTGATGACGATTCGCGAAAAGTTCGGAAAGGACAACCTGCGAGGCCGCAAAATCGCAGTGTCCTGGGCATACGCACCCTCCTATGCCAAACCCATGTCTGTCCCCCAAGGCCTCGCTTTGTTGATGCCGCGTTTCGGCATGGATGTGGTTCTTGCCCATCCACCGGAATACAAACTTATGGACAGCGTCATGGAAGCGGCAGAGGAAAATGCCAGAAAAGCCGGAGTCAAATTTGAAGTCGTCGATGACATGGATGCCGCATTTGAAGATGCCGATATCGTCTATCCGAAGAGCTGGGGAATTGAATCCCTTTTTCACAAACCGGAAGAGGCACTGGAAATTTCAAAACAATACAAGAATTGGATATGTGATGAGCGTCGCATGGGATTGGCAAAAAATGACTCGATCTACATGCATTGCCTGCCGGCAGATCGCGGCAACGAAGTGACCGATGCCGTTATCGACGGTCCGCGCTCCGTGGTGTACCAGGAAGCTGAAAATCGACTGCACACATGCAAAGCATTGATGGCTTTAACAATGTAATTTTCAATCTGAAAACAGAGTGAGACAACAATGTCCCACAAATATACAGTAATCGCAAAAACACTGCACTTAACTTTTGAAGATTCTATTCTTTCACGCAACGAGCGCAGGGAACTGGACAGGATTCTTGCAGAGTTTGCCGGTGATATCGAAGCATTGCGTTTTGCCCACAAGACTGCTTTTGAAATTTTGGAAAAAAATTTCAAATCCGGTAAAAATGATAAGAAAGCTGTATTCAACTGGTTGAAAGGTGTGATGCGTGCAATCGAATTTTTTGCTGAAGAACATCCATATACACGCTCAGAAGTTTTTTTCAGTCCTGGTGACGGCTGCCGGGACAAAATAATTTCGAGTCTGGAAGCAGCACGAAAATGTGTGGATATTTGTGTTTTCACCATCTCCGACAACGCTTTCGCCAATGCTATTTTCGATGTACAAAACCGGAACATTCCCATTCGTATAATTACGGATGACGACAAATCGCACGATCGAGGAAGCGATATCATTAAATTTATCGACAAGCAGATTCCTGTCCGCATGGATAACTCGCCGGAACACATGCACCATAAATTTGCTGTAATCGATAAAAGAATTCTTATCAACGGGAGTTTTAACTGGACACGCTCCGCCAGTGAGCGCAATGAGGAAAATCTTTTGGTTACGCAAGATCCGGCATTGGTGCATGCTTTTCAAGAAAAATTTGAAGAATTGTGGTCGAAATTTAGCGAGTCAACCGACTAATTTCATTGTTTTAAAATTTGGAGAATATCCGGTTTGCAGGATTTGAAAATCTGGCATTTTATACAAACGCAACTCCTAAAAAGAAATCCAGTTGTGCTGGCGGTCATTGTTGAAACCAGGGGCAGCAGCCCACGCAAGACCGGGACAAAAATGGTTGTCACCACGAAAGGCGAGTTATTTGGCAGTGTTGGCGGGGGAAGCATGGAACTTTCTGTAACGCAAAAGGCAAGTGAACTCTTGCGAGAGGAAGTCGCTCAAACTGTGATTCTGTCTTACACTCACAGCGACGGCGCGAAGGACGACAAGTCAGGAATGGTGTGCGCGGGGCGACAAAAAGTCCTGTTGCGATTGTGTGATGTGCATGAGCATGACCTTTTTGCACGAATTGCGGAACTCGCATTCTCAAGCGGACTCCAGTTAACGTACACACCGGAAACAATTCATATTGGAAATAATCGATCCGGAAGCCTATCGTTTCATTTTAAAATGCAAAACGAGCAAGAATGGACGTTCACTGAAAGGCCAAAGCTGCAAAACAAAGTTTATCTTCTTGGAGGCGGGCATGTTGGCCTGGCAGTTTCGCGCGTTTTGGCGCCTTTGGAATTCTATGTGCATTTAATCGACAATCGACCTGATTTCCCGCTTGTACACGACAATGCCTGGATTGATGAAAAGAGCATTATGAATTATGAGCAGGCTATCGAGCATATTCCCGAGGGCGAAAACATTTTTGTGCTTATTTTGACCTCGAACTATGGGGATGATTTTCTGTTGCTGGAAAAATTAATCAGAAAGAATTTGGGATTTCTTGGCTTTCTCGCCAGTAAATCAAAAGCGCAGGGATTTTTTCATAAATTACGTAAAATGGGGATAACGGAAGAAAGGATTCAACAGGTTTCCGCCCCTTTGGGAATTCCAATGAATTCGCATCTGCCTGAGGAGATAGCTATTAGCATTGCCGCAGAATTATTACAAGTAAAACACGGTAAGAGAACGAACTAATTTCGCAAGCTTTACTTTAACTGATCGATTGCACTGCGCAAAGCCTGAATATGGTTGGGCGTTGT
>QQUM01000049.1 GCA_008501545.1 Calditrichota bacterium | reverse complement strand
CAAAACCGGATGTTGCATATTCAGCAGACAGCGGTGGTAAAGTATGTGTAATTAAATCTCATGGAGATTGTTTGTGAAATACATTGATGATAACCGAATTGTTATGACACTTGATGCCGGGGGCACCAATTTTGTTTTTTCCGCAATTCAATCCGCTGAAGAAATCGTTGAGCCATTGTCCCTTCCTTCCAACGCGGACAATCTGGATTTGTGTTTAAAATCACTTGTTGAAGGATTCAAAAAAATAGAGAAACTGCTACCAGAAAGACCTGTGGCAATCAGTTTTGCCTTTCCGGGACCGGCAGACTACCCGAACGGAATCATTGGTGACCTGGGTAATTTACCGGCTTTTCGGGGCGGTGTGGCGCTTGGGCCCATGCTGGAAGCTGAATTTAAACTGCCGGTTTTTATTAATAATGACGGCGATTTGTATGCCTACGGCGAAGCCATCGCCGGATTCCTGCCATATATTAATCAATTGCTTGAGAACGCCGGAAGTCCTAAGCGATTTAAAAATCTGGTTGGATTTACACTTGGGACCGGCTTTGGGGGCGGAATTGTAAGGAACGGCGAGCTTTTCATTGGAGATAATTCAGGTGCTGGAGAAGTCTGGCTGTTACGCAATAAACTAAATTCAGAAATGAATGTGGAAGAAGGCGTCAGCATTCGCGCCGTCCAGAGAGAATATGCCCGCATTGAAGGCTCGACACATGAAGAATGGCCCACACCCAAAGAAATTTATGAAATCGCCACCGGAACACTGCAGGGCAATAAAGAAGCAGCTGTCGCATCTTACAATCGGATGGGAGAAGTTCTCGGCGATGCAATCGCCAATGTTTTAACGCTCATTGATGGCATTGCCGTTATCGGTGGCGGGGTTGCCGGAGCCGCTTCTTTGTTTCTTCCGAAAATGATCGAAGAAATGAACAGCGGATATCAAAATCCGGAGGGCAACACATACCGGCGTCTGGCAGTGCGCGCCTTTAATCTGCAGGATCAGCAGCAACTTACAGCCTTTTTAAAAGGGGCAACCCGGGAGATTACCGTTCCCGGCAGTTCCAGAAAAATCGCATACGACCCGTTGAGTCGCGTCGGTGTGGGTATATCCAAAATTGGCACAAGTAAAGCTGTTTCCATTGGGGCTTATGCCTTTGCGTTGAATCAGATATCTTAAATCAAATATAGCATCGGATTGAATAAAGGTATCTATTCAGCGATATGCAAAGTGCGAGCATTTCGACAGGCTCAATACGCAGCATCCTGAGTAGCCCCGGTGCTTTTCCGGGGCGTATCGAAGGGGCGGTGAATGTTCCGATATCCGCACCCTTCGATACATCCCGTCCAAAAATCGGACGGGACACTCAGGATGCTCCGTGGTGAATCCATGCGCTGAACAGATATGAACAAAGGTAAGCAAGATGAAAAAATATTTTTTGTTAGCCATATTATTGGTCTTGATTGTTGCTTGTACTAACCAACCAAGCTTGAACATAAATCAGGCTCTTGATTATTGCGTCGCCAAAGTACAAAAGTCAATGAACAGCATAACCGATGAAAAATACCCGCGTAACATGGAAAACGGGCAAACATCATGGAATTCAAAAGGCGTTCGTAGTTGGACCAGCGGCTTTTGGCCGGGCATTCTCTGGCGCGCCTATGAGTATTCCGGTGATGAAGCCATCAGAAAGCAAGCGGAGAGATTTACCGGGCCCATCCAAATTATCGCCAATTCAAAAGCGCGTAATCATGATATCGGCTTTATGGTTTTTTGCAGCTTTGGCAACGGCTACCGTCTCACCGGTTCGGAAGAATATAAACAAATCATCCTTGCAGCTGCGGACACCTTAGCCACTCTTTTTAATCCGAAAGTTGGCACAATTCATTCCTGGCCCGGGAATAAAGAGTACCAGCACAACATCATTATTGATAATATGATGAACCTGGAGCTGTTATTCTGGGCTTCTAAAAATGGCGGAAAACAATACTTGTACGACATCGCTGTTAAGCACGCCGAAACCACAATGCAATACATCGTCCGTCCCGATTACGGCACGTATCATGTGGGTATTTTTGATTCAACAGACGGCCATTTTATTAAAGGAGTTACCCACCAGGGCTATGCGGACGATTCACAATGGGCGCGCGGACAGGCCTGGGGACTTTATGGCTTTGCCATGAGTTACCGCGAAACAGGAAAAAAAGAGTTCCTGGAAACATCACAAAAAATGGCGGATTATTTTATTGACCGCCTGCCCAAAGACGGCATCCCTTACTGGGATTTTGATGACCCCAAAATCCCGGACGCTCCCAAAGATGCCTCCGCTGCCGCCATTGCAGCAAGCGGAATGCTGGAACTTTATCAGCTAAGCGCAGATGCTGCAGCGAAAACCCGATATTTGAATGCCGCCCAAGCTTTAATCAAAAGACTTTCTTCTACGGATTATCTGAGTCGCGATAAGAACATGGCTTTCTTGCTGCACTCCACCGGGCACCATCCCAAAAACTCAGAGATAGATGTCTCGATTATTTATGCGGACTATTATTTCATAGAGGCTTCGCTTCGGCTGAAGAAAATCAAAGAACAAAATTCACTCAAATAATTTTTAAATGGATGTGCAATGAAATATATAAAAGTATCAGGCTTATTTTATGTTTTTCTGTCTTTCTTATTTCTGCACAACAGCCCGCCTGGCAATGTATACGCTTCTAATCAAAGTATTTATAATATTTTGGAATATGGCGCTATTGCGGACGGCAAAACCATTAACAGCGAGGCGATCCAAAATGCAATAGATGCCGCCCACAAAAACAACGGCGGCAGGGTGGTTTTCCCTAAGGGCAGGTTCCTTTCTGGCAGTATTATCCTCAAATCGAATGTGGAGTTGCATTTGCACAAAGGCGCTGTACTGTTGGGGACTACTGATCCATCCGCTTATAAAGGCATCAATCGCTGGAAAGCTTTGGTATTGGCTGATGGGCAAAATAATATTGCCATATCAGGTAAGGGAATGATTGACGGGCAGGGCCGTGAACTGGCGTTAAATATCGATAGTTTGTACTATGCTGGCCAGATAGATCCCAAGCATTATAACCTTCGCCGTAAAAGGCCAAATGAAAAATTACGACCTCAGAACATTGAATTTGTGCGCTGCAGCACTATCAAAATTTCCGGAATAACGGTTAAGGATGCTGCCTCCTGGGTACAAACTTATGAGTTGTGCGAAAACCTGGTTATTGACAGCATTGTAGTTGATAGCGATGCTTATTGGAATAATGACGGTATGGATATCAGCGATTGTAAAAATGTTCGCATTACAAACTGTGTCATAAATTCAGCTGATGATGGTATCTGTCTTAAATCTCATTTTGCGGACGCATATAATGATAGCATTTATATTGCCAATTGCAAAGTCCGCTCCAGCGCCAGCGCTATAAAATTTGGAACTGCCTCAAGAGGCGGATTCAAAAATATTAAAATAGAAAACATTGAAGTATACGACACTTTTCGTTCAGCCATTGCCATTGAATCTGTAGATGGCGGCATTCTCGAAAATATTGAGGTGGACAATATCACGGCCGTCAACACGGGAAATGCTATTTTTATCCGCCTGGGGCACAGAAATATAGAAGGAAAAGTTGGTCAGCTTAAAAATGTGCGCATCACCAATGTTAAGGTGCAGGTGCCTTTTGGCCGGCCGGATATCGAATACGATTTAAGAGGACCTGCCCGCTCTTTCTTTCACAACACTTTCCCGGCATCAATTACCGGCATACCCGGTCATTCTGTGGAAAATGTAATCCTGGAAAACATTGAGATTGTTTATCCAGGCCGTGGAAATACGGGATTGGCCTTCTTACCGCTTTCAAGGC
>QQUM01000698.1 GCA_008501545.1 Calditrichota bacterium | reverse complement strand
CAATCCCCAACCAGGATTTGGTACGACGGCTATACCTTGATTTGTTGTAATACTTTCGATAAATACACTCACACCGTATGCCTGCATCAAGGAAATTGCTACAGTACCATAACGGGAATACTGTGTGATCTTTCTACGCCCTTCTTCTCCCTGTTTTTGCAACCGCTGAAAATATGGCATTACAGCGCCAAGCAACTGAATAATAATTGAGGCAGAAATATAAGGCATTATACCTAACGCAAAAATAGTAGCACGACTAAATGCACCACCAACAAACATATCGTAAAGACCAAATAATCCGCCACCTCCGGCGTCTGTAAAAAAACTTAACAGCGCTTCCGAATTGACATTCGGTAGGGTTATATGGCTACCAATCCGGTAGACTATCAAAATGCCCAGTGTAAAAAGAATCCTTTTCCTGAGCTCTTGTATTTTAAATACGCTCTGCAGACTGCTCAACATAACGGTATCGCCTTCCCTCCGGCCTTTTCAATTTTGGCAATAGCAGACTTTGTAAATTTATGTGCTGAAACTTCAACTTTCTTGGAGAATTCCCCATTACCCAGAATTTTCACTGGAATTCGGTCATTTTTAATCAATCCCAATTTGATAAGTTCTTCAGGATTTATACTGCCTTCAGCGGCTTTCTGCTCCAGATCAGAAAGATTGACCAATTGGTAAGTTTTCTTGAAAATATTTGTAAAACCGCGCTTTGGTACACGACGCTGCAAAGGCATCTGACCACCTTCAAACCATGGCGGAATACTTCCACCGGAGCGTGACTTTTGTCCCTTGTGTCCACGACAGGAAGTACCTCCGTGCCCTGAACCAATCCCACGACCTACTTTTTTGCGATTTTTACGGGATTTTTTAGCATATGAAAGTGTGCTTAGATCCATTATTCACCTATTTTACTTCTTCCACCGTGACAAGGTGCTTTACAACATTGACCATACCCTGAATTTGCGGATTATCATTCTTTTCAACACTCTGGCCAATTTTCCTCAGTCCGAGCGCCTCAAGAGTACGCTTCTGATTTTGTTCGCGCCCTATTTTGCTGCGTACCTGCTTTATAATGATTTTTTTCTGCTTTTTAGCCATTCTACAACTCCCGAGATTAAACAGTCGTTTTCGTAAAGACTTCGTTTACTGTTAATCCGCGGCGGCGTGCGATCGCAGCAACATCATATAGCCCTTCCAACGCAGACATTGTTGCCTTTACCATATTATGCGGATTGGATGAGCCAATTGACTTCGTCAATATGTCTGTCACGCCGACCGACTCCATAATTGCACGTACAGGACCACCTGCAATGACACCAGTACCAGGACTTGCAGGCTTTAAAAAAACGATGCCCGCACCATACTTCCCACGCACCTCATGAGGAATAGTGCCATTGATTAAATGTATCTTCTTCAAGTTTTTCTTAGCATTCTCTGCACCTTTTGCAATAGAATCAGCAACCTCATTTGCCTTGCCAAGCCCGATACCAACATGGCCATTGCCATCGCCGACAACAACTATTGCATTAAAAGAAAAACGTCGTCCACCTTTTACAACTTTTGCCACTCGATTAATCTGAACTACTTTCTCTTTTAAATCGAATTCGCCAGGTGAGAATCTTTCTGCTTTTGCCACTTGATTAAACTCCAGTTAAAACTTTAATCCGCCTTCACGTGCTGCATCCGCCAATGCCTTTACTCGGCCATGATACAGATACCCGCCACGATCAAAAACAACGCGTTCAATATTAAAATCTTTTGCCTTTTCAGCAATTGCCTTGCCCACAACGCCAGCTTGGGCAATCTTTCCCTCTGACTTGTCAAGCTGATCTTTCAATCCTGCATTCAAGGTAGAAACACCCGTTATCGTTTTTTCATTAACATCATCAACGAGTTGTGCATAAATGTTTCTGGCACTACGAAAAACCGAAAGACGAGGGCGCTCGCTCGTTCCAACAATTTTTTTTCGAATTGAACGATGTCTTCTCGTTCTAACAACATTTCTATTTGTCTTTTTGAAGCCCATTTAAAACATCCAAAATGATAAAGTATTAAGCTGCATCCAAAGAGCATAGCTTACAATATACGAAATTAATTTAATTGCAGCAATTATTTTCCTGCAGTTTTTCCAGCTTTTTCACGGACATATTCACCAACATACCGAATACCTTTTCCTTTGTAAGGTTCAGGTTTGCGAAATGTGCGAATTTTTGCTGCTACATGCCCAACCAATTCCTTATCGATTCCACTGACAGTAATATTGGTATTACCTTCAGCTTTGACCGTAATAGATTTAGGTGGAATGAAAATAATTGGATGTGAGAATCCGAGATTAAAAAGCACATTGTCACCGCGCATTTCTGCACGATAACCGATTCCGCGAATCTCCAATTTTTTTTCAAAACCGTTGGTTACGCCCTCTACCATATTGGCAACCAAACTGCGGGATAAACCATGCAGTGCACGATGCTCTTTGCTGTCAGAAGGGCGCTCAACAGTCAATTGATTCCCGTCAATTTTAATTTCCATTGCAGAATTTAGGACTTCAGCCAGTTCGCCTTTGGGGCCTTTCACACTGACCACTTGCCCATCACGTGAAACTGTAACACCGGCGGGCAGTTCGATTACTTTTTTACCTACTCGAGACACAACTTTTATCCTTCAGGTTTCAATAGTTACCACACATAACAGAGAACTTCACCGCCAACTGCCAACTTACGTGCATCACGGTCGGAGATGACACCTTTAGAGGTGCTGAGAATTGCAAAGCCAATATTATTATAAACACGAGGAAGAGCATCGACACCAACATACTTTCGCTGACCAGGTTTACTGATGCGTTTTAGGCCATTGATGACACATTTATCATTCTCATCGTATTTTAAATATATTCGAACCATACCCTGTTTGCTATCACGGATTAGCAAATAATCGTTTATATATCCATAACTCAACAGCAACTTCGTAAGTGTTACCTTCATGCGTGAAGCTGGAATATCTACTTTGCGATGATTTGCTTTCGCAGCATTACGGATTCTTGTTAGAAAATCCGCTATGGGATCTGTCATACTCATCGAATTCGCGTTCCTTTCTTTACGTACTTACCAACTCGCTTTTCTCACGCCCGGAATCTGCCCTTCCAGAGCTAATTGACGAAAGCAAATACGGCAAATTCCGAATTTTCTAAGATAAGCTCTTGGTCGTCCACAACGTGAACACCGATTATATGCTCTTACGCGAAATTTGGGTGTTCTGTTTGCCTTTTCAACTAATGCTTTACGAGCCAATTTTATCCTCTCAATTCATTTTCTTTTTAAACGGCATACCGAAACCCGCCAATAAAGCTGCGGCTTCCTCATCCGTTTTTGCTGTAGTCACGAAGGTAATATTCATCCCACGAATTTTATCGACTTTATCATAGTCGATCTCCGGAAAGATTATCTGTTCTTTAATACCCAGAGAGTAATTACCCCGGCCATCTAATTTCGATGGTAGCCCGCGGAAGTCACGGATACGAGGAACAGCCACACTTATAAATCTTTCAAGGAATTCCCACATACGCGCTTTACGTAGCGTTGTACGGCATCCAATAGGCATACCTTCACGAAGCTTAAAGTTTGAAATCGATTTGCGGGCTTTTGTGATTTGAGGTTTTTGTCCACTCACAATCATCATATCGGCTATTGCGTTATCAAGATTTTTTCGATCTTCTACAGCTTCACCAACTCCCATATTTAAAACGATCTTGGAAAGTTTCGGCGCCTCCATAACATTATTATAAGCAAACTGCTTCATAAGAGCAGGAAGTACATTTGACTTATAAAAATCTTGCAGATTTGGAGCATAGCCTTCGATGACAACTTCTTTTTTTGC